>USHT01000167.1 GCA_900554455.1 uncultured Collinsella sp. | reverse complement strand
GCGCGCGGTCGCCCCGTCGTAGGCGCCGGCGAGGTCCCTGATGCCCTCGACCTCGGGGGAGGGGACCCATACGGGGGAGATGTCGTGGGCGAGTATCGCCTTGGCCATCCTGGCGGCGTCGTTCCTGTCGTTCTTGGAGGCCGAGTCGGCGGCCGACCTGGGGATCTTCGAGACCGCGGCGACGACGCACTCGACGCCGAGCCCGGCGAGCTCCCTTTGCGGGGCGAAGCCGAGGTAGCCGCTCTCGTAGGCCGCGAGCGACGGCCCGGGGAACCCATCCATCCACCCGGCGATCTCGCCCCAGGGGTTGCCGGGGAACCTCCTCGTCACGGCCTCGCCGGTGTCCGCGTCGAGGGCGCAGACGGTGGTCGACCTCAGGTGGACGTCCATCCCGAACGCGGTAGAATACTTTGGCATGGGAGCCTCCCAACCTCGTTGCGGCGCGGCTGCGCCTATGGCACTTCGACATCATTGTCGCAGCCCCGACCCGCGGTCACGAGCGGGGGCTCCTATCTTTTTAGTGCCCTCGGATTGGGTCATAGTGTCTGTCCGCACCAAAACATCGGCGTTGCCGGGCCGGCACTTGGGGACGTTCCTTTTCTGCCGGCACCTGGGGACACTCCTTAGCCGTTGGGGGCGTTCTTAAACGACTAGTCTGGGCGGCGGCCGCGTGCTGCTGTCCGCGTGGCGGCGTATAATCGGCGGCAGATGACTTGGACGTTAGGAAACCATGACCGATAGCATGCAGCAGATGGCGCTCGACACGCTCGGCGCCTATTTTGGCTACACCTCGTTTCGCCCGGGGCAGGACCGCATGGTCGATGCGATCCTTGCCGGTCGCGACGCGCTGGGCGTTATGCCCACGGGCGCCGGCAAGTCTATCTGCTACCAGGTGCCCGCGCTTATGCTGTCCGGCATCACCTTTGTGGTGAGTCCGTTGCTGTCGCTTATGGAGGACCAGACCCGTGCGTTGCTCGCGGCGGGTGCGCGGCCCAGCTATCTCAACTCTAGCCTTACTCCGGCCCAGCAAAACACCGTGCTCAAGCGGGCGCGCGAGGGCCGCTACCAGCTTATGTACGTGGCGCCCGAGCGCCTGCTCGAGCCACGCTTTTTAGCCTTTGCGCAGGAAGCCGCGGCGGACGGTGGCATTGGCGTGCCGCTCGTGGCCATTGACGAGGCCCACTGCGTGAGCCAATGGGGTCAGGATTTCCGCCCCGCCTACCTGCAGATTCGCGAGTTCATCGATTCCCTGCCACAGCGCCCTATCGTGGCGGCCTTTACCGCTACGGCGACCGAGCGCGTGCGAGCGGACATTCAGCAGATGCTCGGCCTGCAAAACCCCGCGACGGTGGTGACGGGCTTCGATCGCAAGAACCTCTACTTTGGCTGCGAGGAGATGGGCGACAAGGCCAAGGCCGCGTGGGTGCGCGACTATGTGATCGCGCATTCGAGCGAGAGCGGCATCGTGTATTGCTCGACTCGCAAGACCGTCGATGCGCTGGCAGGTGAGCTTGCCGAGGCGCTGGGCCCCAACGGCATTCGCGTTGGCCGCTACCATGCCGGCATGGGCAACGACGCCCGCCGTCAAAGTCAGCGCGCCTTTATCGACGACGATATCCAGGTGATGGTTGCCACCAACGCCTTTGGCATGGGCATCGACAAGCCCAACGTGCGCTACGTGATCCACAACAACGTGCCCGAGAGCATCGAGGCCTACTACCAGGAGGCGGGCCGCGCCGGTCGCGACGGCGACCCGGCCAGCTGCCATTTGCTATGGAACGGCAACGATTTTCGCATGCGCCGCTTTCTAATCGACCGCGGCGATGCGGCCGACGAGGCGCTCGACGACGAGCAACGCGCGTGGGCGCTCCAGAACCGCTACCGCCTGCTCAGCCAGATGGAGGGCTACTGCAATACCACCGGCTGTCTGCGCGAATACATGCTGCGCTACTTTGGCGACGAGGCCGCGGCCGAGCATGCTGTCGCGGCTGGTTCGGGCGCCGCCGCCACGAACGAGGCCGAGGGCTGCGGCAACTGCAGCAATTGCCTCACACAGTTCGAGGTCGAGGACGTCACCGATATGGCCCGCGCTGCCGTGCGCTATGTGGCCACGCGCCCCATGCGCTTTGGCAAGTCGCTGATCGCCGACGTGCTCCACGGCGGCAACACCGAGCGCGTTCGCCAGATGCATCTGGACGAGGACCGCGGCTACGGTGAGCTGTCGAGCGAATCGGTCGGGCGCATCAAGGACATCATCGGCCAGCTGTGCGGCCGCGGTTATTTGGCCACCTCGCAGGGCCAGTATCCGGTCGTGGGATTGGGCCCGCGCGCCGGCGAGGTCGAGGACGAGGCGTTTGCCTTTACCATTAAGCGTCGCGCGTCCAAGCGCAAAGCTTCGGCCCGCGCCCGCCGTGCCGTCGATCTGCTGCGCGAGGAGGCCGAGCCGGATCAGCGCCCGCGCGTTGGCGACGATGCCGAGCTGTTCGAGCGCCTGCGTGCCCTCCGCAAGGAGATCTCGACGGAGCTGGAGATGGCGCCGTACATGGTCTTCTCCGACAAGGCCCTGCGCGGCCTGTGCCGCCTGCGCCCTCAGACGCGCGACGAGCTTATCCAGGTCAACGGCATCGGCGAGAAAAAGGCCGACGCCTTTGGCGAGCAGTTTATGGCGGCGATTGAAGAGTTTGAGTCCGAGCATGCGCGGGATGGAGCGTAACGATGGTAGCCGACGATAAAACCGGCCGCGCTGGCGTGTCCGCCGTGCCGCTGTACCAGCAGGTCATGGACGACCTAAAGGGCGAGATCGCACGTGGCGTGTACGCGGCCGGCTCGCGCATTCCTTCCGAGATGGAGCTCGCGAAGTCTTACGGCGTGGGACGCATCACCGTGCGCCGCGCCATCGAGGAGCTATCGCGCGCGGGATATCTCAATCGCCAGCAGGGGAGGGGCACCTTTGTATGCGCTCCCAAGCTCAAGCGCAAGATTCGCCAGAAGGGCGACGTCCAGAGCTTCACCGAGGGTTGTGCTGCCAACGACATGGTGCCGGGTGCGCGCCTGGTGTCGCGCACGGTGGTTGCGGCGACGCGCGAGGACGCGGCGTTTTTTGGCGTGGAGCCCGGCTGCGAGCTCATCGTGGTCGAGCGCGTGCGCACGGCCGACGGCGTGCCCGTCATGCTCGAGAACAACGCCTTTGTGCTTGCCGACCATCCGTATCTGCAAACGATGCGCGACGAGGGCCTCGCGGACAATTCCATCTTTGCGCTTGTTGCCGAGCACTCGGGCCGCGCGCCGCTCAAGTCCGACCCCTGCACCGTGGAGATTGCGCTTGCCGATGCTCGGGCGGCCCCGCTGTTGGAGGTGCCGGTCGGTGAGCCGCTCTTTTATATGGAGGCATACTTTACCGATGAGGACGAGCGGCCCTTGCTGCTCGGACGCCAAAAGATCGTGGGCTCGCGCTACGTGTTCGACATCTAACGTTCACGAATAGAACAACATGGAACAAATTTGCCGCAATGGCTTCCACCGTGGCTGCTTGCGTGGTATATATAGAACAACATAGAACGACAGCAGGTACGAGCAGCCGTCGCCAAAAGCCGCCACACAAGGAGGAGCATCAGCATGAACGCACATGATCTGGTTCAGGAAATTATCGAGCGCAAGGGCAAGGTCGAGAACGTCTTTTGGATTGCCTGCGGCGGTTCGATGATC
>USHT01000166.1 GCA_900554455.1 uncultured Collinsella sp. | reverse complement strand
TCATGATGCGAACGACGCCATCGAGCTCTTTGAGAAAGATCGGAAGTGATTCCTGCTCGTTGTAGCACGGCACGACGATGGAGATGAGCGGCATGGTGGTTTACCTCTCGCTAGGCTTGGAAGTGGGTTGGCCGGGCTGGTTGTCATAGGCGTATTTGCTGTACACGTTGACCTCCCACTGCTTTTTTTCGACCTTTGCCACGGAATCGAGGATGAATCCGGTTGCAAGGCTCAGGCCGCACAGGAACATAAACGACGCGGCGAGCATGGCGGTGGGGAAGCGCGGAACGAGGCCGGTATGGAAATACTCGACAACGATGGGCATGCCCAGGGTGAGGCCGATCACCGCAAACAGAAGCGCGACGAGGCTGAAGAACTTCAGCGGGCGGTAGTCCTTGAACAGCGTGCCGATCATCGCGACGACCTTAATGCCATCGCTGACGGTGTTGAGTTTGGACTCGGAGCCCTCGGGACGGTCGCGGTACTCGATGGGTACATCTTTGATGCGCCAGCGGTGGTCGACGGCGTGGATTGAGAGCTCGGTTTCGATCTGAAAGCCCTCGGAAAACACGGGGAAGGTTTTGACGAACGGGCGGCTCATGGCGCGTTAACCGGTCATGACGTCATCGAAACTGTAGCCATAGATCCACTTGATCATGGCGCGTACCAGGTTGTTGCCAAAGCCGTGGAAGGCACGCTTGTTCTCCTCGGCGTAGGTGCCGTTGGAAAGGCGGTCACCCACGGTCATGTCGGCCGTGCCGTTGAGGATAGGCTCGCAGAGGGCCTTGGCCGCCTCGGCGGGGTAGGTGTCGTCGCCGTCGACCATCAGGTAGCAGTCGGCATCGATGTCGCGAAACATCTGGCGGCAGACGTTGCCCTTACCCTGGCGCGGCTCAAGGTGGACCGTCGCGCCATGCTCTGCTGCGATGCGGGAAGTCTCGTCCGATGAGTTGTTGTCATAGACATAGACCGTCGCCTGCGGAAGTTCGCGGTGAAAGTCGTCGACGACCTTACCGATCGTAAGCGCTTCGTTGTAGCAGGGGATGATGACGGCAATGGATTCAGAATTCATTCAATGCTCCTTTGAATTTCAATCTCTGAAAGTATAGCCGTTTGCGCCTGGCATCCTAAGATGTGGGTTAGTTCTCCAGTTTTGTTGCGCGAATCGTTTACATGGCCGTCGGGTCTATACTGTTCGTTTGTCAACGATTACGAGTAAAGGAGTTGCATCCGTGTCGGATCAGACAAAGCAACAAGAAACTCGCAGTCTGCCTGCGACGTTTGCTAAGAACGAATTTGAGAAGGACGCGTTTATCCTTCGTCAGCTGGTTACCAAGGATTTTAAGATCAAGTATCGCCGTAGCGTTTTGGGCGTCGCATGGTCGGTGCTCAACCCGCTGCTGATGATGATCGTCATGGCCATCGTGTTCTCGACGATTTTTGCCCAGGGTCGCAACGGCTCTATTACGCCCGAGATGTACCCGCTGTACTTGATCGTGGGTAACGTCACCTTTGCCGTCATGTCCGAGTCTACGAACCAGGCGCTGACGTCGATTGTGGGTGCGGCTCCGCTGCTCAAGAAGGTTAAGGTGCACCGCTGGGTCTTCCCGGCGCAGAAGGTGCTTTTCTCACTCGTGAACTTTGGCTTCTCGCTGGTCGCCGTAGCTATTGTTATGCTGTGGTTCCGTGTTATGCCTTCTTGGCACCTGATTCTGCTGCCGGTTTGCCTGCTGCTGCTTATGTGTTTCTGCATGGGCCTGGGCATGATGCTCTCCGCACTCACGGTCTTTTTCCGCGATGTCATGCATCTGTGGAGCGTCGTCATCACGGCATGGACCTACATTACGCCCATCTTCTGGACGACTGACTTTATTGCGCAAATGCCGCATCTCGTGCGTATCTTGATGTATGCGAACCCCATGTACAACTACCTGCAGTTTATGCGTGACATCTTCCTGTTCCAGACCACGCCTTCGTTCTTGACGCTTGGTATGTGCGTCGCTTGGGCGGTTCTTGCGCTTGCTATTGGCTACACCGTGTTCCATAAGTCCGAGCGCAAATTCATCCTCTACATCTAAGGAGTGCTGTGATGACTGAATCTGTTGTTGATTACAGCGAGCAGCCTCTGGCTGTCGAGGTCGACGACGTCACCATGATCTTTAACATGGCGTCCGAGTCGCTGACCAACCTCAAGGAGTACTTCATCAAGCTTGCCAAGCACGAGCTGTTCTTTGAGGAGTTTAGGGCGCTTAAGCACATCTCGTTCGATATTCATCGCGGCGAAGTTGTGGGTCTGGTCGGCACCAATGGTTCCGGCAAGTCTACGATGCTCAAGATCATCGCTGGCGTGCTTGAGCCCAGTGAGGGCAGCGTTAAGGTGCACGGTAACATCGCGCCGCTGATTGAGCTTGGTGCCGGCTTTGACCCCGAGCTGACCGCCCGCGAGAACATCTATCTGAACGGTGCCCTGCTCGGCTACACCAAGGAGTTCATCGACGCCAACTTTGACGGCATTATCGAGTTCGCTGAGCTGCAGAACTTTGTCGACATGCCGCTTAAGAACTTCTCCTCGGGCATGGTGGCGCGTATTGCCTTTGCAATCGCGACGATCACCGAGCCCGATATTCTGATCGTTGACGAGACGCTGTCCGTCGGCGATGTGTTCTTCCAGCAAAAGTGCGAGGCGCGTATTCAGCACTTTATCCAGAGCGGCGACGTGACGGTTCTGTTCGTTTCGCACTCCATGGAGCAGGTTGAGCGCATCTGCCAGCGCGCCGTTTGGATTGAGAAGGGCGACCTTCGCATGGACGGCCCGGTTGATGAGGTCTGCAAGGCGTACCGCGAGCAGTTCAACTAGGTTATAATTACTTGCGCCTGACAGGCTTGCGCTTGTTTGGGCGTGCGGTTATTTGCTCCATTAGCTCAGTTGGATAGAGCAGGGGACTTCTAATCCCAAGGTCGACGGTTCGAATCCGCCATGGAGCACCATCGTTTATTAAGCCCAGACCGCTTGGTGGTCTGGGCCTTTTTCATCTTGTGTGCTGCGGTTTTGAAGGGTTTGCCATGGGAAGCAAAAGGCTCGACTGGATAGATATTGCAAAGGGGATTGCAATTACTCTAGTCATTGTGGGGCACACCGTCCCAAATCCCTCTCCCTTGCGGCACGCGATCTTCTCGTTTCACATGCCGGTGTTCTTTATTCTTGCCGGGTATACGTTTAGGCCGAAGCCGTGGCGTGAGCTGCTGAGTGGTTCGGTGTCGCGCCTGCTGGTGCCGTATGTGGTTCTTGCGCTGGCGTGGCAGGTGCCGACGTTCTTGATGAGCAGCGCTCCTTTGACGAGCGGTACTCTGGTTGCGGGGCTTAAGACGCTTGTGTTTGCCTCGGGCGTTGATGTGCCTGGGCTTGGCGTTACCGCTGTTGGCATGACATGGTTTCTGGCGGCGCTGTTTACGTCGCGCCTGCTGTTTAATGTGCTGGTGCGGCTGTTTGACGGGCGCGATGTTAGGGTTGTTTGGCAGGGCGTGATCTGTGCCGCGATTGCCTTTTGCGGTTTGAGCGTGTCTCGATTTATGGGTGTTTACCTGCCGCTCGATCTGGATCTGAGCTGCTACATCGCCTTGCTGATGTGGATTGGTTATACGGCGCGCCAAAGGGGGCTGGAGCCGAGCGCTAGCAAGCCTCTGCTGTTTATTGGAGCCGGTGTTGCTT
>USHT01000165.1 GCA_900554455.1 uncultured Collinsella sp. | reverse complement strand
CATCCTCCTCGACCACATCAGATGTACCGAGGCCGTTCTCGGCGATATACAGGGGCAGCCCATAGCGGTCATACATCTGGTTAAGGGTAACCCTCAGGCCAATGGGATCGAGCTGCCAGCCCCACTCACTCGTCTCGAGATAAGGGTTCTTGTTTGCCATGACCAGATTTCCCGCAGTCTTCTCCCATCCCTGATCGCAGGTGGATACCTGGGAAAAGTAGTACGAGAAGGCCAGGAAGTCGACCGTGTTGCGAGCGATGAGCTCTTCATCGCCCGGCTCCATTTGAATCTCGATATCGCACGCGTCGAAATAGCGATTCATATAAGCGGGGTATTTTCCACGAGCCATCACGTCCGTATAGAACCAGTTGGAATACTGGTCGTCGTGAATAGCCTGCATGTTATCTTCGGGACGGCAGGTGGCGGGATACGTACAGAATCGAGCGATCATGCCGCCAACGGGAGTATCGGGCGAAAGACGATGGACAATCTCGACGGCACGCGCATTGGCAACGAACTCGTGGTGCAGGCACTGGAAGATGGCTCGATCGAAGTTCTCCCCCTCTTCGTCTTTGACCAGACAGACCCCGTCCCAAGGCGAAAAACGTGCTGCATTGAACTCGTTAAAAGGCAGCCAGAAATCGACCAGATCGCCCAATTCCGTAACGATTGTCTCGACATAGCGGGCGAAGAAATCAATCGTCTTGCGATTCTTCCATCCCCCATATGTGGTGACAAGATTTACCGGGATGTCATAGTGGAGCATGGTGACGAAGGTTTTAATGCCGTGCTTTTTGCACTCACCCAGCATGCTTCGATACCACTCGATGCCTTCGCGGTTAGGCTCAAGATCATCTCCGTTAGGATAGATTCGGCTCCAGCAAATAGAAGTGCGGAACAGCTTGAGGCCCATCTCCGCAAAAAGCGCGATGTCCTCACGGTAGTGATGATAGAAGTCGTTACCGCGCCTAAACGGGTAGAACTCAACACCATCATCTGCGAGAGCGTTCATTAGTTCGTCATGGCAGAAGGGGTTGTTTTGATGCTTGTCCTCAATCTGGTCATGAGTCCAGGTACCATCCAGCCATCGACAATCCTGCGTCGACTTTCCCTTTCCGCCCTCATTCCAGGCGCCATCGGCCTGCGAGCACGATATGGCTCCGCCCCATAAAAAGTCGGAGTCAAACCCATGTTTTAACTTACTCATTTGCCCTCCTTGATCGGATGCTCCAGCGGATAACCCAATACTAGGAAGAACAAGATGCATAAGATATCGCATAGAAAGCGTTGGTTTATAACATTTTTTTAGATATAATACCGTTTAAGGCATCGATTCTACCGTTCACCCCTGGAGCACCCCATGGATTCGAATCTCAAACAGCTGCTCTATACGCATACCGAGACCGAAGAGTGGCATCGCACACATCCGGGAGAGCTCAGCCCGCGATATAACAGGGTGGAAACCACAACCATTAACGGCGAAGAGGTCTATCTGTTTGATTGGAAAGAAACTCTCGGCGAAAACCCCGTGGGCCTTATCAAGGAGTCGCGCTTTACCGATATTCCTCCTCATATCAATCGGGATATGGAGCTTAACTACGTGTACGACGGCGTCTGCACGTTTATCGTCAACGGACGGCGACTACTCCTTAAAAAGGGCGACGTGCTCATTTGCAACACCGGCGTAGTCAGAAGCGTTCCATACGTTAAGGGCGAGCATGATATCGTCATTTCGATCGTCTTCAAAAATGAAATGTTCGATTCGTTGTTCCTGAGCCAGCTACCCGGCGCGTCACCATTAACGAATCTTCTATTTGATTTTGTGTCCAAAAACCGCGAGGCCCGAAAATATCTCATTCTTCCAGAGGAATACGCCCGACATGCGCGACGCCTCATCGAGATGCTCTTTATCGAATATCACTTTAAAGATGCCTATTCCAATGAACTCATGAGGCACCTCGCCGTCAGCCTATTCCTTGTTCTCATTCGAGGACTGTACCGACGCTCCGCAACTGATAACCAGGCGATCATGTCGGACGAACGCATCGTGTCGATTCTGAATCATATTGAGCGAAGCTACGGCGACTGCACACTCGAAAGCATTGCGAGCGATACGGGTTATAGCACCAGCTATCTCAGCAGCTTGATCAAGCAAAAAACCGGCAAAACGTTTTCGCAAATCAAGCTCAACCAGCAGCTCACAGAGGCGGCATATCTTCTCAATAACACCGAGCGCAGCGTGCAGTATGTAGCCCGAAAAGTCGGCATCTCCAACATGTCATTCTTTTACTCAAAATTTAAAGAAGCATTCGGCGAAACGCCAGGTGCGTTCAGGACGCATCGGTCTAATTAAAGGCGTTATTACTCAGACCGATCAGCTTCGCGCGACACGGGAATGCGCAATCGAAGCAGCGAGCGCATCGCCTCTACCAGCACAAAGCCGGCGATGCCAACCGTGACCACAACGTCGAGCGGTGTGCCCACAAACCACGGCAGCCCCATGAGATACGACCCGGCATTAAACGCAAAGTGCAGCAGAATCGTGTAGCGAAGCTTTCCGGTGGTCACGAGTACCCAACCAAAAATGAGGCCGGCAGCGCCCGCGTAGCAGCCCTGCACCCAGTTCATGTGCATAAAGCCGAAGACCGCCGCCTGCAGCACGATTGCCGCGGCGACGCCCCAGGTACTCGGGGCCGCCCAGGGCACTATGGCGCCGTCCTGCGCGTTCGCGCGGCGCCGGCGCTTCCAGAACGAACGGCACTGTGGATTAAACGCACGCAGCGAAAACTCAAAGATGATGCCGCGCACCAAGAGCTCTTCGCAAAACGGAGCGCCGAGCACTGTGGTCAAGACAGCAAGAAGGCTGGTATCGCCCATGCCCGTCTCCTCGACGAGCTCGCTATAGTCTGCCGCGACCTCGGGCAGCAGCGACAGTACGCCGTCGCATAGGTAGCTAATGACCACCTGCATGGATAGGCCGATCACGACAACGCAGGCAATGCGCTTCCATGCCGCGCTTGCTCCCCCACCGAGCGGGCGCTCGCCTTGCCGGCGCGCCATGAAGGA
Organism: uncultured Collinsella sp.; assembly: GCA_900554455.1. Taxonomy (GTDB): domain Bacteria; phylum Actinomycetota; class Coriobacteriia; order Coriobacteriales; family Coriobacteriaceae; genus Collinsella. Next base: position 686 of record USHT01000165.1, on the reverse strand, counting down.
GCGGGGCCACAGATAGCGCCACCACAGCAGCGCCATCAAATACGACGCCGTCTGAGCGGCAGCCTGGAACCATTGGATATCGAGATTGTCGATCGGATAGCCCGTCAGCACCGACACGGCATCGAGAACTGAAAACAGAACCACGCTCAGGGCCATATCGGCAGCAACAACGCCAAAACAGGCAAGCGCCCAAATCATCGCATTGAGCATGCCAACCTCCTCCCGACGACTAGTCATTGGGGACGTTCTTCAACGACTAGCTGTTGGGGACACTCTTTACCAAAAGCCCCGCTGGGCGAAATGTCGAACGGAAAGGTGCCGCAGCGATTGAACGCGGCGATGAACATGCGGATGGCGTTGGACGGCGTGGTGCCTACGAGCTGGGTTGCCGCCGCGAAGGCCGCCTTTTCCTCGGGCAAGACCTTCGCGACAACCGGGGTCATGTGTTCTGCCATGGCGCTTCCTTTTTGAAACGACGGTGGTGTGGATAGATGCGGGCCACGCGGCTGGGCGACGGGCTGTGAAGGCAACCCGATTGGCCCGCATCTGGAGTTTGTTTCTACGGCGTTGGTAGTACTTGGTAATCCTAAGTATTACCCCGCAGATAGAATAGCACACCTGATCCCTTGGGGACGGAGGAAAACGGATCATTTTGTTGCTGAGTTAGCATTTAGAGCGTGATGATG
>USHT01000164.1 GCA_900554455.1 uncultured Collinsella sp. | reverse complement strand
GACGTTGATGTTAAAGCCATCGGGCGCGGCGTTGATCACGCGCACGTCGGCACCGAGCGCGTCAAACACCGGCTTGGCCACCGAAGAAGCCGAGCCGTTGGCGCAGTCGATACCGATCTTGACGCCCTGCAGCGAAAAGTTCGCACTTGCAATGAGCGAAGCAATGTAGCGGTTGCGGCCCTGCATGTAGTCCACCGTAGCACCGATGTGGTTGCCCGTGGCCAGCGGAACTTCGCTCTTGCCATCGATGTAGTCCTCGATGAGCTCCAGCACGTCCTCGTCCATCTTAAAGCCGTCGCTGTTAACGAGCTTAATGCCGTTATCGCAAAACGGGTTGTGGCTCGCGCTGATCATGATGCCGCAATCGAAGCAGCCCTCCACGGTCTGATGCGCTACGCCCGGCGTGGGGATCACGTGCAGCATATAGGCGTCCGCACCGCTCGCGACCAGACCGCTCACCAGCGCCGCCTCGAACATATAGCTCGAACGACGCGTGTCCTTGCCCACGATCACGCGCGCCTTAGCACTGCGATTGGCGCCGTAATACCAACCCACAAAACGGCCGATCTTATAGGCGTGCTCCACCGTCAGCCCAACGTTGGCCTCACCGCGAAAGCCGTCGGTGCCAAAGTACTTCATGCGCTCTCCTTATAAAAATGGGGCGAACAGATTATCTGTCCGCCCCAAAATGGTACTCGATTATCTGCGCTACCAGAAAAACCCTATGCCGACGCGCTGTCGCGAGCCGCCTGGCACGTGGGGGTCTGGCGCAGCGTAAGCGGCTTATCCCCCGCCTCGGCCGACGTGGTCAGCGTATAGGTGATCGTCGTCGTCTCGCCCGCATGCAGGTCAACGGTTCCCGAATAGAAGGGAATGCCATGCCACGTGGCAGCGCCAAGCCCAAACTGGGTGCCCTCGACGGTAAGGTCCGAAATGTTGCCACCCGTCGGGGCGAACAGCGAGACATTCAGGCGCTCGTCATCACGCGCGGCATCGGGTGCGCTCGCCGCAACGTAGTCGGGCAGCTTGCCGGACTCTTCCTGCGTCATGATGTTCGTCAGGGTGACGGTGATGCGATAGGAGCACGTGCCGTCGCCATTCTTGACGCCCTGGCCAATCTGCGTATCGGCATTGAGGTACCAATCGAGCTTGGAGAAGCTCAGGTTGTTAAAGTAGACACCGGCAACGGGATCCTCGCTCGGGTCGTCCGGATCGGGCAGCGAGGCGTCGATGTTCATTTCCTTGATAGCGTTCTGCTCGTCGTCGTTTTTCATCCACGCGATCAGGCGGCCCTCTTCGGCACCACGCTCAACGGCGCTGACGAGCTTCGTAACATCGACATCACCGATGCCGCCGAGAATCTTGTCGAAGGCGGCGCTGGCAACGGCTGCAAAGATGCCGTCCGACTCCTCGACCGGATAGTTCCAGTACACGTCGTGCATGAGGACTTTGGCCGCATTGGTGCCGTCGACAACCGTGCCGTCGGGCAGCGAGACATTGCCGACAAGGCCCAGCAGATACTGCAGGAACACCGGGTCGATACCGATGACGCCATCAACGTCTTGGCCATACTCGGACTTCCACAGAGCGGCGACACGCTGCGAGTTGCGCGGCCAGTCGGGCGAATAGGTGTTACCCGAGTTGTACAGGTTGCTGTGATTGCCAAACAGCGCCTCATCCTCTTCGTCGACGCTCTCGACCGCTTCATCCTCGCTCAGTCCAATACGGGGAACAAACTCGCCAATCGACATCTGGCCGTCGGTGACCGAAATCAGGCCCTGCGAACCGCCAAAGCCGCCGCAAGCACGAATCTCGACGTTGTTCATGGCGTACACAAGGTAGTTGCGCGTCTGGCCGTTGGCGCCGAGCATCTGGGGAAGGACAGGGGCGACCTTCTCCGCTGCATCGACCGCGCCGCTTAGGGTGGCAAAGCCATCCTTTGCCTTATCGACCAGCTCGGTCACCTGGGAAATATGCGTGTCGCCAATGCCCTGGATCTTCTCGTTGGCACTCTTGAACACCTTCGAGCTGCTGGAAAGCGAATCGGCGACCGCCTGCAGCGCGGACACGTTAATCATGCCGTCCTGGAACAGTTTGCCGGGCGTAGCCTGCGAAAGGTTATCGGCCATGGGAACCAGCGCATTGCTCGAGACATCGGACAGGGCGTCGATCATGGTACGGGCCGCATTGATGTCGCTGCCGTACACCGGAATAAACGAAGCCGCCGTCCACAGCGGGCTCGAGGTCTCCGCCTTCATGCTATCGCAGAGCTCGTCGATCTTCTTCGCGTCGTCGGGCAGCGTCGAAAAATCGCCCGACGTGACCTTGTCCTTAAGGCCACCGACAACCTCGACAGCTTCCTTCGCTTCGCCCTTTACGGTCTTAGCCGAGTTAAGCAGCATAAAGCCACTTGCGCCAAGCGCAACGAGCAGCACCACGACTACGGCGGCAACAACCGCGCCAACATGGCGCTTCTTGCCCTCACCCTTGCGATGGCGATGACGGACCAGGCCATCCGAGGTCGGGCTCGTCGAAGCGTCGCTGCCATAGTTCAAGCCAAAATCGTAATAATCTTCCTTGGAACCGGAGCCCTTAAACTCGGCACCGTTGTCTTCCAAACGGGCGAACGTGCCGGTCTCGGAGGCACCCGTATAGATCGTGCCAAGGTTGCCCGTAAGCCCCGCGCCACCGGCAGAGGGAGTATTGTTGGCGGCATTGCCGGCATTAATGTTGCCGGCGGCATTCGCGGCGTTGGCAGCGCCTACGTTGTTCGCAGGTGTCGAAGGAGCCCCGCTCGGCTGCGAAGTGGGGGTCGCACCGCCCGCAAAGACATTCCCTCTTGCACGACCGGTCTTTTTAGCCTTCTGAGACTGCTCGTACAGAGCGGTAAACATCGCCGTCTCGCCCGGAGACGTGCGCTTACCGGCGCTGTTCTGACCAGCTCCGCTCGGCATGCCAGCTTTTCCGGCCCCGTTCGAACGCGGCGGAACTGCAGGACGGCCGCTGTCGCTGCCCTTAAAGTGATTACCAGCCATAAAGAAATCCTCGCAATTGAGTCGCAATGAAAAAGTCCATAACGTTACTAGTTTATGGCATTTTGAGCATCGACAGCTAAACTCCAGACACGGCTATCAATTGGCGAAAATTTGGCGCAACACCTTATCTGTCTTGGCGGCGGCGCCAGCTACACCGTGAGGAACATCATCACGATGATCATGGCAAAGCCGATAAGGTCGGTCGGCAAAAATACCGTGCCCAGCATAACGGCGCTGGTGATGGTCGCCGAAACCGGCTCCACAGTTCCGATGAGGCTCGCACGTACCGAGCCGATGTCCTTAACGCCCTGCATATAAAGCATGTAAGCAAAAAACGAGCCGATAACCACGAACACCGCGAGCGCCTCGATACCGGCAACATCGAGCGCCGGCATATGCGCCCAAGGCTGCACGAAGACGCATGAGACCACGCCCGCCGTGAGCATTGCCGAACCCGTGACGATGGGGCTGCCGTATTCGGGCAGGATCTTGGCGGGAATCACCGCCATACACGCGGCGCTGACCGCACACATAAGACCTGCTGCCAGGCCAAGCGGCGAGATATTCAGGCTGGTAGGGTCGCCGCCGGTGGCGATTAAAAAGGTTCCACCCAGAGCCAGGCCAATGCCGATGACTTCGCGAGTACGCGGCATGCGGCGATCGGTCACGCAGGCGTAGCCCATGATGATAACGAGCTGCAGGCACTGGAGCACCGTCGCGGTTCCG
>USHT01000163.1 GCA_900554455.1 uncultured Collinsella sp. | reverse complement strand
ACCTTCGTCGCACCAGAAACAACCTTCGTGTTGTTCCACTGGGGATTGATCACGTCGCGTGCGGTGTCCGTCGGGTTTCCGCCCACACGCTCCTTGGTGGTGTGAAGCTGGTTGATAAAGGCGAGGCGCGCGGTGCCAGCCTTAATCGACCAGTGATCGCCATCCTTTACCAAAGCACCTTCAAAGTTTTCGAGCTCGCTTCCCTTAACCGGGATCGAAACGGAATCATCGTACGGCGCGCCCGACGAGTTCTGCGCCATAAACTCATCTTTGTACCAATAGGTCTTAGAGCCCGAAGGCTTTTCCGTTGCGAGCTTGGTGCAAGCCGCGTCTGTGTAGACGGGCGTTAGCTTTTGGAAGTAGTAGTAGCTGTTCGTAGCAGCAGGCTCAAAGCTTGCGAGCGTATCGCCCGCATCGTCGCCGGTCCACTTGTTGGCGCAGAAGCTAACGGTATTGGAATCGGCGTCCTTGTGCTCATTGATGTAATCCTGCAGTCCCGGTACGTTATTGGGAGTAAACAGGTTTTTGCGTGCAATAGCCTTTACGCTCGATGCATACGCAACGCGGATAGGCGAGATGGCATCCGTGGAGTCAACCACAAACGTGCCCGCAGACTCGTCAACGGTAAAACGGCGCAGCGGAATGAGCGATGCGGGGACCTTGACCGTCACGATGTCGCCGCGCTGCGGATTGTTCTCGTCCGCGCAATCAACCGTAATTACGAGATGGGCGAGCTCGCCATCAAACGTATAGGTATCGATATTGCCATCGGTCGACTTGGTGGCGGCCCCATAGGTCTTGCCGTTGTACTCGGCACCGGTAAAGCTATCGACCTGCATAAAGGCGCCCAGCTCGTCCTCGAATGTGATGTAGCCGGAACCGTTGGGATTGTTGCCCTCGACCTTGGTCGGGAAACCCTTGCCCGACGTAATGGCACTCGAGATGTCCTTAAAGACCTGATCAAGCTCGGCGGCGTTGGTCGCCGACTTGTAGTAGCTAGCACCGGCAACGGGGTTGCCGAAATTGACATTCCACTTCTCAGTTCCAAAAAAGCCATGGCTTACGGACGATGTGGCATCCGGATAGTTACTCGACACGGCATGCATGAATTTATTCTCGTTGCTCGTGCGGCTGCTTGTTGGATCGTCGCCCGGCTTCGCACCGTTGAAGATACCGATGGTATAAATGGTCGCCCCGCCACTCTTTATGGTCTTGGCGATATTGATGGCATCCTTAGCAACCTCGGCCTCAAAACCATTAGAACTCGTAGGAGAGCCATCGGTGAAGAACACAACGATCTTCTGGGCGTCTTCACGACCAGCAATGCCCTTGGCCAGGTCCATGCCATAGTCGGCACGAGTAGAGCCAGCAGGCTCGATTAAATTAACCGTGTTCTTGAGGCTCTTTGCGCCCCCATCCTTGCAGACCGTGAGGCCCAACATGGTCTGGGAGTAGTTGTAGGTGTTGCCGTCGTCGCGATAGGTATCATTACCAACCTTATCGCTCTTCTTGCCCGCAAACTTTACGATGGCAACCTGGTGCTGCTTGCTCGCGTCCTTAACGTTCTTGTTTTGCTCGGCAATGGTGTCGATAAAGTGGTTGGCAGCATTCTTGAGCGCAACGATACGCTTAGGGGACCCTTTACCACCCATAGGATCATCCATTGAGCCAGAGGCATCGAGCACCATCACGATGTCGAGCGGCTTGGAAACCAGCGACGTCGTATCGGATGTCGAAGACATCGCCGTGGAGTGGGTATGATGAATTGGACACCTAGTTAAGAGCGAAAGGTGTTCAAGATGACCCAAAGAAGAAAGCGATACGACAGGCAGTTCAAGGTCTCGGCGGCAAAGGTGGTCCTGTCCGGGGAAATGACGGTCAAAGGCCTATCGGAGGAACTCGGCATAAAGGATTCGACGCTGAGAAGATGGGCCCGCGAATACGAGGAGATGGGAGACGGCGCATTCCCCGGAAACGGCTCCCCGAAAATCAACAAGGACTACGAGATCGTGAAGCTCAAGAAGAAGGTCGAGGAGCTCGAGCGCGAGAACGAGATACTAAAAAATTTCCGGGCCTTCTTGAGTCAAGACCATGTGTGAGGTTCGAGTTCCTCAAAGAGCATAGGGGCGAGATCGGCCCCATCAAGAAGGCATGCGGGCTGATGAAAGTCTCGAAATCCGGTTTCTACGAGTATCTCGGCCGGAAGAAGTCCGACGCCCAGATAGAGCGGGAGGCGATCGAAGGTTTCGTCGTCGAGGCCTTCGAGCGGCACAAGGGCCGTTACGGCTACCGGCGCATCAACCGCGAACTGCGAAAAAGCGGCATCGTCGTGAGCGAGAAGCGCGTGCTCCGCATCATGCAGAAGCTCGGACTTGCGGGAAAGGGCGCGACCCGAAAACACCGCATCCAGAAGAAGGTCGAGCCGGGAGACCCTCGGTTGAACCTGGTAGAGCGCGCTTTCACCGTGGGCGAGCGCAACAGGCTTTGGGTGGGCGACATCACCTACATACCCACAAGAGAAGGGTGGCTCTATCTCGCAGCCGTGATAGACGCCTTCTCCCGCAAGGTCGTGGGCTGGTCGATGTCCGAGCGCATCACCGAGAAGGTCGCGATCGACGCGATGGAGCAGGCGGTCGGCAGGGAGGGTCCGCCAGATGACGGCAGCCTCGTCTTCCATGACGATCAGGGCGCGCAGTACACCTCCCGTTCCTTCCAGCGGTGTCTGGACTCGCATGGCATAGTCCAGTCGGTATCAAGGCCCGGCACGCCGCTGGACAACGCGGTGGCCGAGTCGTTCTTCAAGACGCTGAAAAGGGAATTGGTGAAAGAGAGGAGCTATGGGACGAGGGACGAGGCCAAGCAGGACATCTTCAAGTACATAGAGCTCTATTACAATAGGGTGCGCATGCATTCCACCCTGGGCTACATGTCTCCAGTGGAATACGAGCGGCAATACGCTTGAGGATCCTTAAAAGAAAGTCCAGTTTATCCTTCCCACTCCAGTAAGCCTGTAACAGAGGGTATAGAAAAGCCTCCGCAGCTCGTGTGGCTGCGGAGGCTTTATTCGTTGCGAAGCATTGTGTTTGGGTCGTTGAGATGAGTCGATTTGCCCCGAAAGAGGAGGGCATTGACCTTAGGGTCATGCCCGACGAATGAGCGGCAAATCGGCCATCTCGGCGAGCCGAACTACTCCAGCTCAAACGCTCCGGTATAGAGCTGATAGTAGTATCCGCGCTTGGCGATCAGCTCGTCGTGGTTGCCGCGCTCGATGATGCGGCCGTGGTCCAGACAGATGATTGCGTCGGAGTTGCGCACGGTGGACAGGCGGTGCGCGATGACAAACGTCGTGCGGCCCTCCATGAGCTTGTCCATGCCCGCCTGCACGATTGCCTCGGTGCGGGAGTCGATGGAGCTCGTGGCCTCGTCCAGAATCATCGCCGGCGGATCGGCGACGGCGGCGCGCGCAATCGAGATCAACTGGCGCTGGCCCTGCGACAGCTGCGCGCCGTTGCCGGTGAGCATGGTGTCGTAGCCGTCGGGCAGACGGGTGATAAAGTCGTCCGCTCCCGCGAGCTTGGCCGCCTTGATGCACTCCTCGTCGGTGGCGTCCAGGTTGCCGTAGCGGATGTTGTCCATCACGGTGCCGGTGAACAGGTTCACGTCCTGTAGCACGACGCCCAGCGAGCGGCGCAGATCGGCCTTGCGGATCTTGTTGACGTTGATGCCGTCGTAGCGGATCTTGCCGTCGGCAATGTCGTAGAAGCGGTTGATGAGGTTGGTGATGGT
>USHT01000162.1 GCA_900554455.1 uncultured Collinsella sp. | reverse complement strand
AGCGGACGGTCACCTCGGCGGCATTGAAGCACTCCCACTCCAGCTCGCCGATGGGGCCGCCGTCGACCGTGTAGGCGTACTTGCAGCCAAAGGTATCGATATCCAACAGCTCGGCTCCGTGGCCGATCTCCTCGTCAGGGCAGAAGCAAATGCCGAGTGCGGGATGGGGCAGAGAAGGGTCCTGAGCGATACGCGCGACAAGCGACATGATCTCGGCGACGCCCGCCTTGTCGTCTGCGCCCAGCAGCGTGGTGCCATCGCTGCAGACCAAGTCCTCACCCGCGAGGTCATTCAGGGCGGGAAGCTTGGCGGTGCTCATGGCAACGGGCTTACCGTCAACCGCGCCGCAGACCAGGTCGCCGCCTTCGTAGTGTACGATGTGCGGCTTCACGCCGGCGCCCGGTGCAACTTCGGTGGTGTCGAGATGGGCGATCAGGCCCAGGGCGGGCTTGTCCTCAGCGCCCACACTTGCGGGGATATGCGCGCAGACATAGGCGTGCTCGGTCACGTGGGCATCTTCCGCACCAAGCTCGCGCAGCTCTTCAGCCAGCACGTTGGCAAGGTCAAACTGAACGGCGCTCGAGGGTACCTGGTCGCAGTTTGCATCCTCGGACTGCGTGTTGATCTGGACGTAGCGCAAAAAGCGCTCGAGGACATCGGGGCTCGTGGTGGTGTTTTCCATAAAGACCGCTCCAATCTTGGTCGTCGTGTGCAACAAGAACTCTAGCACGGTATGCCACGGCATACCGCGACGCTTGGATGGGGTAGAATCAGCCATTGAATGCAGAAGGGACGGAAGATCATGGATACGACAAATAGCTCGCGCGAACTACATCTGACGGTGGCGAACGAAGACTACTTGGAGTGCATGGTTCGCATTGAAAGCGAAGAGGGGGAAACCAACGGCGTGCGATCGGTCGACATCGCGCAGCGCCTTGGCGTCTCCAAGGCATCGGTCAATAAAGCGGTTTCGGCGCTCAAGGCATCCGAGCTTGTCGAGCAATCGCACTACGGCAAGGTAATTCTGACCGATCGCGGCCGCGAGGTTGGCACGGCTATCTGGTACCGTCATCGCCTCATCCGCACATTTTTGGTTCAGGAGCTCGGCGTCGAATTTGAGCGTGCCGATTCCGAGGCCTGCATGATGGAGCATGCGCTATCCGAGGACACGATGAATCGCTGGCTCGCCTATCTCGAAAAGCAAGGAATCAGCGTCGAGGAATAGCGGGATATATATGGATACGAGTTATTACAACCGCTTTGGTGCCGAGGAACTTGCGCGCCGCTTGTCGAGCGAGACCTTGTTGGCGCAGGGCCCCATGGGCAGTGTTCTGTTGAGTGAGTACGATGCCGCCGACATTCCACCGGCGTTTTGGAATCTGGCAGAGCCGCAGACCGTTTCTCGTATCCATCGCTTGTATGTCGCCGCCGGCGCGCAGGTGCTCATTACCAACACCTTTCAGGCATCGAGCTGTGCCCTCAAGCACGACCAGATTGCGCCGTCCGTGGCGGAGGTCAATCGCGGGGCCGTCGACGATGCCCGCCAGGCGCACCCTCAGCTGCTGCTGGGCTCGATGGGCCCGATCGGTATTGAGTGGTTTGCCGAGGACTCTGCCGAGTATCGTGAAATCCGAGGCATTGCGCGCGAACAGGCGCACGCCTTGCTCAATGCTGGCGTTGACGGTCTGCTGATCGAGACGGTGACGTCTATCCGTAATTTGCAGCCCATGCTTGCCGGCGCTCGAGATGCCGCCGACGGCATGCCTGTTCTGGTGAGTTTTGTCGTTGACGAAAAAGGCGACCTGTTGGGCGATGGCCTCAACATCGAGGCAGCCGTTTTGTACGCCGAAAAACACGGCGCAAACTCGATTGGTGTTAATTGCTGTTCGCTTTCGGCTGCGAACGCGGCGGTGCCCAGGATGGTTGCATCTGCGACTACTCCCGTCACGGTGCGTCCCAACGTGGGCGATCCGGTCCAGACTCAGGATGGCCCCGTATGGCACGAGAACCCCGAAGCTTTCGCGCGCGCATGCATCGAATGGAGACATGCCGGTGCCGCAATGGTGGGCAGTTGCTGTGGAACCACGGCAATCACTACGGCCGCGATGGCCGAGGCGCTCGATATATAAAGGGCAAAACCGCTCCATACGGGGCGGTTTTTTTATTGCCTGCATGTTCTCGGCAGCATTTGCCCAAATGGTGAATGCTGGTGCCGGCAGGTTGCCGAGTGCATGTTGCGGGTATACCCCATGCGTACCATGATCCAAACACTGTGAGGTGTCTGCGCGTGTGCGCGATAATTCATTTTGGAACTGACGGCTGGCGCGCTCGCGTCGATGAGGACTTCACTGCCGATAACGTTGCCCGTATTGCTGATGCCGTCGGCGAGTTGTGGCAAAAGACCAATCCGGGCAAAACAGTATATATAGGGTTCGACACCCGGCCCCTGGCGCGCGAGTTCGCTGAGCTTGCGGCGGGCGTGCTAGCAGCGCACGGGCTAGACGCTGTGCTCGCTTCGCGACCTGTTCCGACCCCTGCCCTTACGTGGGCGGCGGCTTATGACGGTGAGGCGTGCGGCGCGCTCATGGTGACGGGGTCCCATCATCCGCAGGGTTATCTGTGCCTCAAGATTCGCATGGGTGACGGCTCAACCGCCAACCAGGATGTCATCGAAGAGCTCGAAGAGACCATGGCTCCCGAGCCAATGGGGATCGAGGGGCAATATCGCACCGCGGATATCATTCCTGACTATATGCAGGCGGTGGCATCGTTTGTCGATGCCGAAGCCATCCGCGCCGCGCACCTGCGCGTGGTTGTCGATCCCATGGGCGGCGCAGCCCAGGGCTATCTAGCCGACTTGCTGCGCGAGCTTGGCGTTGAGGCGCACGAGATTCACGCCGGGCAGGCGTCTGACCAAGAAGATATCTGCCCCGACCCCGTTGAACCTTGGGTGGACGCTTGCGAGCGCACGGTTATCAAGGACGGAGCTTGCGCTGGCCTGGTGACCGACGGCGACGCTGACCGTATCGGCGCGGTTGACGAGCGCGGCAGATATATACATCCGCATCAGATCATGGCGCTCGTTTTGGGCGACTTGGTTCAATTTCGTAATTTGGAGGGGCGCGTCGTCGTCAATCTTTCATGCTCGACGCTCGTACGTCGCATTGCCGAGGCGCTTGGCTGCCGCGTGACCGTCAAACCAGTCGGTTTCAAATATATAGCGGCGGAGATGAAGAAGGGCGGCGTCCTCATAGGCGGCGAAGAAGCCGGTGGTATCGGCATCGCCGCGCATATGCCCGAGCGCGATGGAATCCTCGCCTGTCTGATTCTGTGTGAGCTTATGGCAAAGACGGACGCGCCTTTGGGCGTTCTGGTCGACCAACTCGAGGACAGTTTTGGTAAGACGAGTTACGGTCGACGCGATTTGCGCCTTGAGGCCGAAGATGCCGAAACGTTACGAACCCTGCTGCCGGGCGTAAACCCCAAGTCGATTTGTGGCAAGGTGCCGCAAAACGTTAGTCATATGGACGGCTTGCGTCTGTCATTCGAGGATGACACGTGGCTGCTGGTCCGTCCTAGCGGGACCGAACCAGTGGTGCGCGTCTACGCCGAGGGGTTCTCGGTGGAAGAACGTGATGAGTTGCTCGATGCTGGCTGTGCTTTAGCTAGGGGGACGTATCCGCTTTAACCATGAGACTGCCTTATATAAAGAGATGCTCGGCGAGCGGTAGTTAACGGCTGGCAAACGTTAGTCGGATCACAAGATGTGTAGGAAATGTGTACGCCCAGATTCCCGC
>USHT01000161.1 GCA_900554455.1 uncultured Collinsella sp. | reverse complement strand
CGCTACATGCCCGGCAGATCTGCGGCAGAATGCGCGGCAGCGACTCGCGCCCCTTGCCGATCAGCCGCGGCGTACGGACCAAGGCGTCCTTGCCGCCGAGCTGCTCATAGGCCAACTGCAGTTTGAGCACGCGGTGCACCACCAGATCGGGGTAGCGACGGATGGGACTCGTAAAGTGACAGTAGCACGGCGCGGCGAGCGCAAAGTGGCCCTCGTTGCGCGGCTTGTACAGCGCGCGCTGCATGCTGCGCAGAAGCAGCGTGTTAACAAGCGGTGCGTTGGCCGTACCGGCGGCAGCATCGACTGCAGCCTGCAGCTCATCGGGGCTCCCCAGGGCAATACCGGCAGCACGGCGATCGTCGATGATGCCTAGCTGCGCCAGCGCAACGGCGGCACCGTGCAGGCTATCGGGGCTCGGATCCTCATGCACGCGATAGCAGGCCTCGATATCACGGTCCGCCAGCCACTCTGCAACGCACTCGTTGGCGAGCAGCATGGCTTCCTCGATAAGCGACGTGGCACACGAACGCTCACGCGCCACAATCTGCACGGGCACTCCGTCCTCATCCAATAGAGCGCGAATCTCGGCCGTGTCAAAATCGACTGAGCCGCGGGCGCGACGAATACGACGGCGAAGTTCGGCGAGTTCGTTAGCGGCGACAAGGAAATCGCCGAGGTCGATGTTGTAGCCGCGGGCGGTCTCCTCGCACGCAAGACCGCGCTCAAGCGCTTCCTCGCGCGAGGTCTCAGCAGCCGCAACATCCTCGGCCGCACCCTCCAGCACCGAATACTCAACCGCGCCGGCACGCACCAGCAGCGCCTCGGCGCCGTCATAGTCCATACGCACACGCGAGCGAATCACGCTGGGGTACGGATCGTAATGCCGCACGCGACCCTGCGCATCGAGCTCGATATCGACGGTAAACGCAAGACGGTCCTCGTCAGGGCGAAGCGAGCACAGGTCACAGGACAGGCGTTCGGGCAGCATGGGAAGCACGCGATCGGCCAGATACACCGATGTCGTACGATGGCGAGCCTCAAGATCGATATGCCCGTCCCAAGCCACATAGTGTGAAACGTCGGCGATATGCACACCCAGCTTGTAGCCACCCTCGGGCGTGCGCTCCAGCGAAATGGCATCGTCAAAGTCGCGCGCGTCGACCGGGTCGATCGTGATGACAAAGCGGTCGCGCAGATCGCGGCGGAGCGGGTCCTTAAGCGCCGCGGACACATCGAGCGAAAGCCCCTCGGCCTCGTCTAGCGCGGTCTCGGGATAGCTATCGGTATAGCCGTAACGCGCCATCACATATTGAACGCCCAAATCGGGCGCGTCATCTCCGCCAATGCGGCGTTCGATCGTCACGGTGCCCGATTCCAGGCGCGTCGGGTAGGTCAAAATGAGCGCGACAACGGCATCACCCGGGTGGACACCCAGACGATCCGCCGAGGTATCCTCGGGCAAAATGAAGAAGTCGGCCTTCAAGCGCGAATCGAGCGGCTCGATCACACCGAGCGGACCGGCGGTCTGGTACGTACCCACCACGCTTATGGCTGCGCGCTCAACTACGCCCTCGATCACGGCGCGACGCTCGCCATGCGGGCTATTCTTAATGCTCACGGCAACGGTATCGCCGTCCATGATCTCACGCTTGCCGCGACCCATGACCTTGTAGTCGCCATTCTCGGTTATGACATAGGCACTGTGCTCATGGAGCTGCACGCGCCCGGTCAGGCTCGGACGGCGTTCGCTGCGCACCGGCCCGCGCTTATTGCGAGCTCCACGCTTATGCTTGTTATTGCGCCCCATGGAGCCTCCTAACTATCGATTGCGAACTCCAAAGAGTCTACCCAAATGATTCGCTTTCCTGCCGTCCCCTAGGGATCAAAAAACGGGCCGCCCCATAAGAGACGACCCGTTGGAAGGGATGAATTCCAGGCATGCCTACACGCGCAGGTAGCGACGCATGGCGATGGCAGAACCAAAGAGGCCGATAATCACGCCGACCAGAATCAGCGCAGCATAGGTCACCAGGTAGTACTGCATCGGCAGGGCAAACGACATCCAGCCGATGCTCTCCTGCAAACGCGGAATCATCAGATTGCGCAGCAGCTCCAGAACGCCGATGGAAAGCAGCGAGCCCAAAATGGCCTGCAGTACGCCCTCGGTGATAAATGGGCCACGAATGAAGCCGTTGCTGGCGCCGACCAGACGCATAATCGCAATCTCACGACGACGCGCCGTAATGGACAGGCGAATCGTGTTGTTGATGAAGATGAATGCGATAAAGGTCAGAAGGCCAACGAGCACCACGGCGGCGATGCGGATGTAGTTGGTCACCTGGAACAGGCGGCTCACTTCCTCCTGGCCGTACAGCACGCTCGCGTTGACGTCGCCGTCATCCACGATCTTCTGGAAATCGGCATCCTTCTTGAGCTTCTCTGCCGTGCTCTCGACCTTGGACGGATCGTCCATCTCAATAGCGAAGGAAGCCGGCAGCGGGTTCTGGCCATCGAGCGCGCTCATGGTGGCGTCGGCGTTACCCGACATCTTGCTCGTGTACTCGGCCAGCGCGTCGTCCTTATCCTTATAGGTCACGGACTTGACGTTGCTCCACGTCTTGAGCTCGGCCTCAAAGGCCTGGATGTCTGCCTGATCGGCGTCATCGCTAATAAAGGCATTAATGACAACCTGATCCTCGACGGTACCGATCACGGAGTTCAGCATCGCGGAACCCATAATGAACAGGCCGATGATAAACAGCGAAAGGAAGATCGTGATGACGGCGCCGAGCGAGGTAGTCCAGTTACGGAAGAAGTGGCTGATTGCCTCTTTGAAGGAGTAGCCCACGTTAGTTGGTGCCATAGTTGCCGTAACCTCCCCTCTCCTGGTCGCGAATAACGTGGCCGCCCTCGAGGGCGATCACGCGACGGTGCATGCTATCGACCATCTCGCGGTCGTGCGTGGCGACGATCACGGTGGTGCCGGTGCGGTTAATACGCTCGAGCAGCTTCATGATGCCCAGCGAGATCGCCGGGTCGAGGTTACCCGTGGGCTCGTCGCAGATCAGCAGCGGCGGACGGTTGACCATAGCGCGGGCGACGGCAACGCGCTGCTGCTCGCCACCGGAAAGCTGGTCGGGCAGCGAGTCCATCTGATCGGCCAGGCCGACCAGACGCAGTACCTCGGGCACCTGGCTGCGAATGACGCCCTTGGGCTTGCCGATGCACTGCAGGGCAAACGCCACGTTTTCGTAGGCGGTCTTTTGCGGCAGAAGCTTAAAGTCCTGGAACACGGCGCCAATCTGGCGGCGCAGGAACGGAACCTTGCGGTTCTTGATCTTCATGAGGTCCTGACCGGCAACCAGGATGCGGCCGCTCGTCGGCTTGACGTCACGGTTGAGCGTCGACAGCAGCGTGGTCTTACCCGAGCCGGAGTGACCGACCAGGAAGACGAACTCGCCCGGATAGATCTCGATGTTGATGTCGTCGAGTGCAGGCTTGTTGGGCTGTGCCGGATAGATCTTGGTGACATGCTCCATAAGGATGACGGGCTCGACACCGGCCTGCTTGGCCATCTTCTTGCGGCTGGCCTGCGGATCGATAGGCGCAAACACCGACGTAAAATCGGGGTTGTTGAGCGCGTTATCGAGGCTTGCGACCTCGGCTGCCTGATCGCTCTCGACCACCGGGGCAGCAGGCTGCGTGGGGTCGGGAATAGCGGCAAAGAGACCGGACTGCGCAGGCTGAGGAGCCGGCGTCGCAGGGGCCAAGGGGTCGGGAATGCCGGCCATGGTAGGCTGCG
>USHT01000160.1 GCA_900554455.1 uncultured Collinsella sp. | reverse complement strand
CAGCCTGTGAGGACATAACGCTAATACCCACGATCGACGAGGACTGGTCGAGAATCTCCATCGTATGCTGCGGCTGGAGCAGGCGCATCACGCCTTCCGCTGTCTGCACGACATAGGAGAACGACAGGCGAGCCGACGTGATGGGGTCTAAACGGACCACCTGCGTAGAAGCATACACACCTAGGCGCTCGTCCTCTTTGAGCGCAACCGTGGTCGAATGCTGCTTGCCGTCACACTCGTAATCGATAGCGATATCGTCCTTACCGGCAGCCTTGCCGATGGCATCGTAAACGTCCATCCAAGTAGAGCACGATACTCCGTCAACCGAAAGGATCGCGTCGCCGCCCTCGATACCCGCCTTGGCGGCAATAGACCCCTCGTCAACCTGACCGATCACGTTGGTATCCATCGGCACGGTGACACCCGCAATAGAGTAGATGCTCATAAGCAGCAAAAAGCCCGTCAGGATATTGACGAGAATGCCCGCGAGCAGCATAAAGGCGCGCTTGAGAAAACCCTGGCCCAGATAGGTATGCGAACGCTCTTGCGCAAGGAACTCGGCTTCGCCGCACGGCAGCTCCCACACATCGCCCTCGGCAGTTGAATGTTCGCGATCGAAACGGCGGCCGTCAAAGGTGGTGTAACCCGCCGCGTCTCGCGGCAGCGTCTGATACTTGGTGGGATAGTAGCTCGGCGAGGGCTTCTCCCCTTCCTCATACCAGGGTGCGATGGAGCCCCAGCCCAGCAACAGGGCACAAGCCTCGAGCACATCCTCCTCGGAAAGCTCGAGCTCGACAGCAAGGTCGGCCACGGTCACGCGACCATGACGATAGATAGCCGCGAGCACGCGATCGGCGCACGAGACATCGGTCGGATCCATACCGCAGATGGCAGCGTAGCCACCCAGCAGCAGCGGGGTCACGCCAAACTTGGTTCCAATGCGACGCGACGTGTAATGGATGTCAAAGCGGCACGGCAGACCCAAAAAGAACTCGGTCACACGGACGCCGCAGGCACGCGCCGCCAAAAAGTGGCCGCCCTCGTGCAAAAACACGAGGACGGAAAGCATCAGCAGGCCCCAAAAGACCGATGAGAGAACGCTCAGAACAGTATCCATAAAACGAAAAAGCAATCCTTATGGGTTAGGAACGGGTTGCGGCGAGCACCTGCGCAGCCTTTTCACGCGCCCACGCATCGATGTCGCGAAGCTGCTCAAACGAGTCGACCGCCTGCATATCGTGGGCATCCATGCAGGATTCCACAATGCGATCGATATCGGTAAAGCTGCAGCCATCGTGCAGGAAGGCATCGACGGCGACCTCGTTGGCGGCATTGAGCACGCACGGCATGGTGCCACCCGTCTTGCCGGCACGCTCGGCCAGTGCCAGGCAGCGGAAGGTATCCATGTCGGCAGCATCAAACGTGAGCTGCCCCAGCTCACGGAAATCGATACGAGGCGCCGGGGTATCCCAACGCTCGGGATACGAGAACGCGAACTGGATGGGAATACGCATGTCGGATGCACCGAGATGCGCCATCACGGAGCCGTCGGCGAACTCAACCATAGAGTGAATCTTGGACTGACGCTGCACGACCACGTTAATGAAATCGAGGTCGCAGTTAAACAGATGCATGGCCTCAATGCGCTCCAGGCCCTTGTTCATGAGGGTGGCGGAGTCAATGGTGATCTTGGCACCCATGGCCCACGTGGGATGCGCGAGGGCATCGGCACGCGTCACGCGATCGAGCTCGTCGCGGGTGCGGCCAAAGAACGGACCGCCCGAGCAGGTGAGCCAAATACAATGAGCCTCGCGCGGGTTCTCCCCCAGATAGCACTGGTAAATGGCGGAGTGCTCAGAGTCGACTGGAATAAGCTGGCCCGGTTGTGCCAACGGCATAAGCAAGTCGCCACCGACGACGAGGGACTCCTTGTTGGCAAGGGCAAGGCGCTTATTCGAGGTCAAGGCCGCATGGCTCGCCTCGAGACCGGCGGCGCCCACAATAGCAACGAGCACGCAGTCGACATCGTCGCGACGCGCGAGCTCGCAAACCGCCTGCGCGCCAACGCCGAGCTTCGTTCCCTCGGGCAACTCCTGCAGCACGGCGTCATCGCCATGAGCGACATCGGCCACGGCAACCGCCGGAACCGAGAACTCGCGGGCAGCGGCAACGAGCTCGGAGGTACTGGAGTTAACGGACAGCGCCGTCACCTGCAGGCGATCGGCATGCTGGCGGCACACATCGAGCGCCTGGGTGCCGATGGAGCCCGTACAACCCAGGATGGCAACACGGAGGCGTCCATCGGGGCCATACGTCGTCTGGAAGGACATTACAGCACGCCTCCGATCATCAGCAACAGCTGCGCGGTGATGCAGCCGAAGATAAGCGAGTCGCTACGATCGAGCATGCCGCCGTGGCCCGGGATAAGGTTGCCGGAATCCTTGACGCCCACACCGCGCTTGATACGCGACTCGATGAGGTCGCCGATAACGCCCAAAATGGACACGACCACGCCGCATAGCAGCGCATAGGGCAGGCTGAGCTTGTAGAAGTGCGTCGCCCACAGGATGAGCCAAATCAAAACCGAGCCCAGGATGCCGCCGGCAAACCCCTCCCAGCTCTTTTTGGGAGAGATCTTGGGAACCATCTTGTGCTTGCCGATACGGCTACCCACGATGTAGGCAAACGAATCGGAGACCCAAAGGGACGCGCAAACGCCCACCGAAAGCAGGGCGCCGGCAAAACCGGGCACGGCATCGCGCAGCAGCACGATAGCCGACAGCATAAAGCCAGTGTAGATGGGACCCATGAGCGTCACGGCCACATCAGAGATGCGGGTACGCGGCGACCAGACATACCAAATGCCCACAGCGAGCATCAGGGCAAAAAGCAGGGCATTCAGCAACATCGAATCGCCCAACGCCGACAGCGGAAAGAGTACGGCGGCAGCGATACCCATGCGCTCGTTAGCCATCTTGCCATCGAGCCTCGTCATACGGAAAAACTCATAGCAGCACAGACCGCTCATGACAGAAACAAAGATGGCCGTGGGCACAATACCCAAAACCAAGCACAAGATAAAGACAACGGCGTAGACGATACCGGCAGCGGCACGGGTAATAAAGCCCGCCAGCCACGAACCGGTGCCGCTCTTCGCTGCAGGCGCTCCCGCAGTGGCAGCTTTGCGCGCAGGCGTCTTGGGAGAAGATGCCTTGGGACGATCGGACACGATTAAGCCTCCTCGGTCTTGCTCAGACCACCAAACCTACGGTCACGGCCCTGATAGGCCAAAATGGCGTCGACAAGGCCCCAACGATCAAAGTCGGGCCAATAGGTATCGGTGACGTAGAACTCGGAATAAGCCACCTGCCACAGCAGATAGTTCGAAAGGCGCAGCTCACCAGAGGTGCGAATCACAAGCTCAGGATCGGGAAGACCGGCGGTATAAAGGTGAGAAGCCACCATGTCGTCATCAATTGCGGCAGGATCAATCTTACCGGCGGCAACGTCGAGCGCGATCTGACGGACAGCGCGGGTAATCTCGGCACGCGCGCCGTAGTTGACGGCAAGCGCCAGCGTCATACCGGTGTGATCGGCGCACTCGGCAAGACCGCGTTCAAAAACGTCGCGGGTCTTCTTGGGCAGCGCGGAAATATCACCCAAAAAGACAACGCGCACGTTTTCGCGCTTCAGAAGCGGCAACTCGTCGATGAACGTCTTGGCAAACAGGTGCATCAAGACGTTGACCTCATGCTGCGGGCGGTTCCAGTTTTCGGTAGAAAACGCATAGGCCGAAAGCACGTCGA
>USHT01000159.1 GCA_900554455.1 uncultured Collinsella sp. | reverse complement strand
GTCGCGGCTGCCGTCGTTGACGACCACGTAATCATACTGTGGATAACCGCGGGTCAGCTCCTCGACGACCTGCACGATGTTGGCTTCCTCGTTGTACGCGGGGATGACGATGAGTAATTTTGACATCTTAGCTCCTTTTGGCAGACGTTACGGCTTCCATCATTGTAGCAAAGACAGCCTGCCATGTAAAGTGGCTGCAAAGGTTTTGGCGGGTGTTTTCGGCGCGGGTGCGGGCCGCAGCGGGGTCCGCCAGCAGCATTTTCAGCCCTGCGCGGATGGTCTCGGGCGCGGCGTTTGCCAAAAACACCGCGTAGTCGTCCCCGGGCAGCAGCTCGTCGGTGCCCGCCGTGCGGGTCGTCACGATGGGGCAGCGGCAGGCCGCCGCCTCGAGCAGCGTCGTGGGGAAGCCCTCGGCGTACTCTGTGGGCAGACAATAGGCGTCCGCCTGTGTCAGCAGCTGGACGATCTGCTCATGCGGCAGTGCCCCCAGCGCATGGATACCGCCGCCCAGCGCGGCCAGAGCGGCCTCCTCGGCCTTTCTCTGGGCCTCTTCGGCCTTCTTCTCCTCGGCCATCTCGTCCTGGTTCATACGCACCTCGCGAAGGGCGCGGACCTGGGCGATGGACAGGGCGTCGACGTAGGGGTTACGCACGCGAACGGCGCAGCCGAGCACGCGACGACGCTGCAGCGGCCACTCATCACCGACGATGGCAAGGACCCACTTACGCGTGAGCTGCATCTCGGTGAAGACCTTCTCGGACAAATCGTCGCGGTCGCCCAGGTGCAGATACATCTTGGCGATGCGCTGGTCGGTCTTGGCGATCGACATCTCGATGTTGTCGATAAAGGTGCGGAAGAACGGCCACTCCTGGTAGGCAGCCTTGAGCTGGTCAAGATCGCCAAGCTGTTCGCAGGCGGTGCCCAGACCGTACCAAGCGGCCAGGTTAATGCGCGCCTGGCTCCAGCTGAAGATCCACGGAATGGTACGCAGGTCGTCGAGCGACTTGGCGCCCAGGCCGCGCTTGGCGGGACGCGAGCCGATCGGCAGCAGACCGACCTCGGTCAGCGGCGTCACGGTCGAGAACCACGGTGTAAAGTCCTCGGTGTTCAGCAGGTCCAGATAGCGCTCGTGGCTTGCGGTGTTGAGCTTCTCGGCCATATCCCAGAACTTCTGCGTGGTCTCGGTGTTGGTCTTCTCGACACTCGGGGCCGACTGCAAAAGCGTTGCGGCGGCAACGGACTCAACATGACGCTGAGCCAGCGTGCGGTTGCCGTAACGGGCAAAGATGACCTCGCCCTGCTCGGTGAGCTTAAAGAAGCAGTTGACCGAACCCTTGGGCTGCGCCAGCACGGCCTTGTTGGCCGGACCGCCGCCACGGCCCACGGCACCGCCGCGACCGTGCATGAGCACCAGGTCGATATCGTTCTTCTCGGCCCACTTGGCGATGCGCTCCTGCGCGGAGTGCAGCGCGAGCATGGCCGTGGTAGGACCGGCATCCTTGGAAGAGTCGGAATAGCCCAGCATGACCTCCATGCGGCGGTTGGTCTGGGCAAGGCGCTTTTGCACCACGGGCAGCGTAAGCATCTGATCGAGCACGTCGACGCAGCCCTCGAGGTCCTCGAGCTGCTCGAACAACGGGATCACGTCGAGCTCGGGGACATCCTCCTCGTGTGCGAAGGACAGGTGGGCAAGCTCAAAGACGTCGGCCACATGCTGGGCGCTCTTGGTAAACGATATGATGTAGCGGTGCGCCATCTTCTTGCCGTAGCGCTTTTGGATGGAGCCGATAGCGCGGAAGGTATCGATGACCTCGCGCGTCATGGGCTGCAGGTCGCCATGGATACCGTTCTCGTGGATATCCTTAAGGGCGCGGGCATGCACCACGGAGTGCTGACGGAACTCCATCTCGACCATATGGAAGCCGAAGGACTCGACCTGCCAGATGATGGTTTGGACCGGGCCGTAGGCAGCACGGACGGCACCGCAGGCGGCCAGCGAACGCTGGACGACGCGCAGGTCATCCAGGAACTCGTCGGCGCTGTGGTACATGGTGTCGGTGATACGACGAACGGTGGCGTTCAGGCGGTCGGCCATGACGAGCATGACGGCGCGATGCGGCTCGTGCTCGGAGATCAGCTCGGCGCGGGCCGTGTAACGAGGGCTCATCTCGACCTGATGGTTCCACAGGTTAATGAGTTCAGCAGAAGGCTTGCTGTAGGTGGCCTCGAGCGTGAGGTTGCGGCCGATGCGGCGGCACTTGTCCTCGAGCTTGAGCACCATGTGCGTAAAGTACTTGGCGGCGACCTCACGGCTCACCTTGGCGGTGACGTTGGGGTTACCGTCGCGGTCGGAACCGATCCAGCTGCCGGGATGGAAGAACGCCGGGCACAGCGGCGGCACGGCACCGGCCTTGTCGCCCAGCACCCAGTCGTCAAAACGACGATAGATAACGGGGATGACGTCGAACAGCGTGTTATCGAAGATGTCGATGATAGTATCGGCTTCCTCGACCGGCGTGGGCTTCTTGAGCGCGATGGGACTCGTACGCACCAGGGCGTCGATCTCCTGCAGCATATGGCGCTCGTTCTCCACCAGGTCGGAGCCGCCCAGACGCGGACGCTCCTCCAGCAGGTTGGAGATACGGCGAATCTTGCCCTCGACGGCCTTACGACGGGCCTCGGTGGGATGTGCGGTAAAGACAGGGTGGAACTCGAGCTTGTCGAGCAGCTCG
The DNA here is from genome assembly GCA_900554455.1 of uncultured Collinsella sp. Classification (GTDB taxonomy): domain Bacteria; phylum Actinomycetota; class Coriobacteriia; order Coriobacteriales; family Coriobacteriaceae; genus Collinsella. The sequence goes on along the minus strand of USHT01000159.1, from coordinate 1,081 downwards.
TTGGCACCCTCGACACCCAGCTCATTCACCAGCTGGTGATAGGCAACGGTAAGCTCGTTGGCAGGATCGACCTCGGTATCGGTCGACGCACCGGCCTCGCGCTCGCGCAGCTGCGCCACACGGTAGTTCTCCTCCGACAGGTTTGCCAGATGGAAAAAGCTCGTAAAGGCGCGAACGATAACCTGCTGCTTATCGAGCGGCAGACTGTCGATCAACTCGACGACCTCACGAAATGCCACGGCAGTGGGCTCGTCGGCGGTGGGCACGCCCTGCTCGTCGACGGCTTCGTCGGCAGCGCAGGTACCGGGGTTGCCGGCATTGACCACAATCTCGGCTGTCAAAATCTTGTCGAACAGGTCCGCGATCTCGGGATCATACTCGCTAAGCACACGACGCTCCAGGCGCAGGAACAGCGCCAGATTATCGCGCAGCTCCTCGGGGATCTCGATCTCGGCGAGACGCTCCCTGGACTCGGCATTCGAGCCGATTCGGTTAACGAGGCGGTTGACCACGGCAGCGACGCGCGCCGCGGCTTCGGGTACAGACTGGTTGCTTAGGTTCTCAGCCACGTTTCCTCCCATTCCTCCTTCTATGCACGTAACATGCGGTATTCATTATAGGCGCTTGAGAAATACTTTCGACACTGATTGCGCTTTACCACACAAAAGTATTTTCTGCATTGCAAAGGTTTTTGCCCTAAATGGTCGTATTTCTCGGTGGGCGGCATACGTAAACGGGGGCATTCCGCATAAAAGCGAAACACCCCCGTAACAATCGCTCTCCATGAGCAGGGCACGTTAGCAGGCCCGAAGCTCAAAAAGATGCGCTACAGGCGCTCGCGAACCGCCTCGACGACGTTGTCCAGATCGGCGAGCACCTCGTCATGGCTCTGCATGTCGCGCACTTTGACCTTGCCGGCGGCAAGCTCGTCGCCACCCAGGACCAAGATGAGCTTGGCGCCTACCTTATCGGCTTGCTTAAACTGGGCCTTGAGCGAACGACCCTGATAGTCGGCCTCGGTCACGATACCTGCGGCGCGAAGCTCCTGCGTAATGGCAAAGACGTTCTGACGCAGCTCCTT
>USHT01000158.1 GCA_900554455.1 uncultured Collinsella sp. | reverse complement strand
ACGAGAGCTCACAGGTGTCAGGGAGCTCGGCCGTCTCGCAGTCCTCGAGATCGTAACGGTCACCGATGGTTTTTACGCGTGAACTGGGAGCGACGATGCAGTGCACCGTTCCCTTCCTGAGGGCGTCGAACGCTTCATCGTCGGATTGGTATTCGGTTACGGTCGCTGTGGGGAACAGACTTTCAAATACATTTTGGTTGATAAACGATGATTTGGTACAGGCGATGTTCTGAAGGTCTTTGTTCAGGTTGCCGCCGGTGTGGATGGCGGTGAGGGATGTGGTCCCCAACGATATCGACTGCACAACGCCTGATTGCTCGGCAAACCAGTAATCTCGGTATACCGGCAGCGCAACGTCGATGCTTTCCTTTGACAGGGCCTTTGACATCATCTTGTAGTTATCAAAGGCGACGGTTTTGACCGTAATGCCAAATTTATCGTGCAACGTCGTCGCAAGCGATGCGAGCGAGCCTTCCATTTTGCCGTCTTCGTCTTCGTTGCAGTAGGGGAGTTTGCCCGTAATGTAGCCGAGCGTGATGGTGTTGTTGTTCGCCTTGAGCCAGGCGCGCTCATCGCCGGTGAGCGAGGATGATCCGCTGTTTTGCGCTGAATAGTTCGATTTGACCTCGTCGTTATAGCGTGGGTTGACGCGGGCGATTGCCGTCATGGCAGCATTGATGTCGTCCATCAGGTCGGGGCGGCTTTTGGGAACGGCAAAGTAGTAGTCGTTCGAACCAATGTAGAACATGGGGGAGGCATTGGGCGACGAGATTGTGTCGTTCATGATGACGGCATCGACTTCGTCGTTTGCGAGCGCGTCGAAGAGATCGGATCCTCCGTCATACTCCTTGTATGTGCAGGCGATTCCTTCGCTGGCGAGCCATTGCTGGCCAACGAAGGTTTGCATGACGTCGGGGTTGCAACCGATAGTGAGACCCTGGAGTGCTTGAGGGTCACTCTTGGCCAGGTCGTCACGGTCGGGCCTGGCGTAGATGTAGTAGCGCTCGGTGCCCTCGGGGTTCGAGGAAAAGAGCAGCTTTTGGGCACGTTCCTCGGAGTAGGAGATGTTGGGCATGAGGTCGATCTCGCCTGCCTCGAGCATGTCCATAAGCTCGGTGAAGGTGCCGGAGACGTATTCGTACCGCCAGCCGGACGTGTAGTACGACAGGGTCTGGAGGTACTCGTAACCCCATCCCGAGAGACGCTCGCCGGGGGTGCCGTCCTGGAAGCCCTCGTTGCTGACGAGCCAGCCGACGCGGACCGTCTTGACTGGCTGACTAGAGTCATCGGGGACGTTCTTAAACGACTGGTCATTGGGGACGTTCTTGTTTGACTAGTCATTTAAGAACGTCCCCAATGACTAGTTCCGTTTGCTGGGGAGGCGTGGGACAATACCGAGCGAACGTGATTGGTTGTCCGTGGAAGGGGTCGCGATGAAAAAGCTCAGGACGCTTGCTGACGTTTTGCGCCAGGCGGGCTTTGTGCGCATTACGGAGCTGTTCCTCGTCTTCTATCTGCTGTGCTCGACGGCTGTCTGGCTGTCCGAGCCTACGACCCTCACCTTCGGCGATGGACTTTGGTTTAGCTTTGAGACGGTTTCGACCATCGGCTTTGGCGACATTCCGGCCGAAACACCGGTTGCCCGCGCTATTACCGTCGTCTTGAGCGTTATCAGCATCTTCTACATCGCCATGCTCACGGGCGTGGCGGTGAACTACTGCAATACGCTTATCAAGATGCGTCAAAAGGACACCATGGCGCGCTTTATGGACGATCTTGAGCATTTGGAAGAGCTCGATCGTGACGAGCTCGCCGATCTTTCGCGTCGCGTGCGCGAGTATCGTCGACGCCAGCGCTAAGACGAACGTCGTGCGCCACAACAAGGGGGACCAAATATGAATATCACCGTGTATCTGGGTGCCAGTGCCGGCAATGACCCGGCGTTTCTGCCCGCGGTGCAGGAGCTGGGCAACTGGATTGGCGCCAACGGACACGCGCTGGTATACGGCGGGTCCAAGTCGGGCCTGATGGGTGCGCTTGCCGATAGCGTGCTCGATGCTGGTGGGCATGTGACGGGTGTGGAGCCGAGCTTTTTTATCGAGGCCGAGTTTCAGCATGACGGTATCGACGGCCTCATCGTGACGAGCGATATGGCCGAGCGCAAGGCCAAGATGATTGAGCTCGGCGATGCGTTCATCGCATTTCCGGGCGGCACGGGCACGCTCGAGGAGATTGCCGAGGTCATGTCCGCGGTGTCATTGGGGCACCTGAGTGCTCCGTGCATCCTGTATAACCTGGACGGTTACTACAATGACCTTAAGGCGCTGCTCGGGCACATGATTGATAAGGGGCTTTCGAGCCCGAGGCGCCAGCACGGCATCTACTTTGCCGACGATTTGCGCGAGATTGCCTCGATTATCAACGGATAAGTCTTGAGCCTGCCCCACCATGACTCCCAATGGTGCCGTTTGCGGCGCAGATGGTTGGCTCGTTCGGGTAACGCTCGCTCTACAATAAAACGTATCTATGTCGACTTTGACCGCGGGAGGACCCGATGGACAACCTTGCCAAACCCACGAACCGAGCGCTGTTTTTGGTCAGCGTTGCCGTGACCGGTGCACTCGCGGGTGCCGCAGTCTGGCTGTTCTTTTTTGCGATGGAGCACGGTATCGACTATCTATGGACCGAGATTCCGAGCGCGCTGGGCGTCGCTTCGCCCGAGCTTGCCAGCGGCCCGTTTGCCTTTCTGCCGTACCCGTTTTTTGTCTGCCTGCTGGGCGGCCTGTTAATCGGTCTGTACGAAAAGATGACAGGCACCAAGACCGATGACCTCAACCAGGTGATGGCTAAGGTTAAGCAAGACGGGCGCTACCCGTACGACAACCTGGGCAAGCTTTCGCTCGCGGCATTGCTGCCGCTGCTGTTTGGCGGAAGTATTGGACCGGAGGCCGGCCTGACCGGCGTTATCGCGGGTCTGTGCAGCTGGGTCGGCGACCGCATGCGTCGCTTTGGCGCCGAGTTTAGGGAGCTCACGTTGCTGGGCACCCAGGCTGCCCTGACGGCGCTCTTTACCGCGCCCGTCTTTGGCTTTGTGGCGCCGCTCGCCGGTAGCGCTGACGGCCAGGGCGAAGACGCCCACGATGAGTCCGCGTCCGACGAGATCACCATCAAGCTGCCCAAGGCGCAAAAGACGGTGGTCTATGGCATTGCGATTGCCGGCGGTCTGGGTACCTACCTGCTGCTTGGCCAGCTTGTGGGCGGCGGCATGGGCATGCCCAGGTTCGAGTCCGCCGAGGTGGGCAACCTGGAACTTGTCTGGCTCATTCCGCTGGCGTTGGTCGGCACCGTATGCGGTTGGCTGTACTTTGTCTCCGAGCATGCAAGCGAGGCGTTGTCCCATGCAATAGGGGAGCGTCCTGTCGTCAAGGCCATGCTAGCCGGTCTGACGCTCGCCATCTGTGGCACGGTCCTGCCCTACACCATGTTTGCCGGCGAGACTCAGGCCGATGTGCTCATGGAAACCTATCTGACCATTCCCGCCGGCGTGCTTATCGCGACCGGTCTCGTTAAGGCCATGCTGACGCCCGCCCTCATCAACCTTGGTTGGCGCGGCGGTCACTTCTTCCCGGTTATCTTCTCGGGCGTAAGCCTGGGCTACGGCCTTGCCGTCCTCACCGGCGCCGATCCGGTCTTTTGCGTCGCCGTCTGCACGGCATCGACGATGGGCGCCGTCATGCGCCAACCCGTTATGGTCGTGGGCCTGTTGCTCATGTGCTTCCCGCTCAAAGGCATCGTCTGTATGATCATCGCCGCAGCCATCGCCGCCGGC
>USHT01000157.1 GCA_900554455.1 uncultured Collinsella sp. | reverse complement strand
GCCACGGCACGTTTGAGCCGATCGGGCGTGAGATGTGTGTAGATTTGCGTCGTGGACAGGCTCGCATGACCTAGCAGCTCTTGAACCGAGCGCAGGTCCGCACCGCCCTCGAGCAAGTCGGTCGCAAAGGTATGGCGCATCGCATGCGGGGCGATGTCGGCCGGAATGCCGGCGAGCGTCGCCAGCGTATGGAACCGCCGCCGGAGCATGGCGGCGCTCATGCGATTGCCACGCGCCGATATAAGCAGCGGATGCGGCCCAGTAGCGAGGTCGCGGCGCTTTGCCTGAGCGAGCAACTCCGGCCTCCCCTCCTCAATATAGAGACGCGTCACATCGAGCGCACGACGATACAGAGGGACGATACGCTCCTTGCTCCCCTTGCCCCACAGGCGCAGCGTGCGCTCGGACCATGAGATGGATTCCACATTGAGCGCCGCAAGCTCTGAGATGCGGGCACCCGAGGCATAGAGCAACTCGAGCATCGCCGCATCGCGCAGTCCCGCGGGTGTTGAGGTATCAGGCGTCTTGAGCAGCGCCTCAACCTGCTGGGTCGTAAGGACGCCCGGCAGGTCACGCGGCAGCTTGGGCGACGCGATCGCCGAGACCGCATCGCCCTCGACAATCCCCTCGGCAGCCATCCAGCGATAGAGAGATCGGATAGCCGACAGGTGCGCCGCAAGCGTTCGGGGAGCCACCTGCTCACGCGAAAGCTCAGCAAGATAGCGACGAATGGTGCGCACGTCGGCAGCGAAAGCATCAATATCCTCGCGCTCGCACCAGGCAGCAAAGCGCTCCAGTCTCGAGCCATAGGCCGTCACCGTGTTGGGAGAAAGCCCCTCAACGCGTGCGATATAGGCGATAAAAGAGTCGACGGTGTCGTACAGGTCAAAGGCTATGACCGGTCGCCTCCAAACAAGTCGGAACGCGTGGCCAAGTAGGCATCGAGGGCCTCGAGCGCACGGTCCGCATAGGCCTGATAGCGGTCGCGCTTGCTGCGGCGCTTACCGTCCTCGAGCGGCGGCACCAGGCCAAAGTTGACATGCATGGGCTGATAGCCCACGGTGGCAGGATCGGTCGCATAGCCCACGAGCGCACCCAGGGCGCCCACGCGGGGCAACTCGACGGAATCGGCGCCGATAGCCTCTGCATAGGTGTTGAGCGCCGCGAGCAGACCGGTCGCCACGGCTTCCATGTACCCCTCGGTGCCGGTGATCTGACCGGCCAGGCGCACGCCGGTACCGGGCACGGCAAAGGTGCCATCGAGCACGTGCGGGGCGTCGACAAAGGTATTGCGGTGCATGACACCGTAGCGGAAGAACTCAGCGTTCTCCAGGCCCGGCACCATATGGAAGACGCGCTTCTGCTCGCCAAAGGTCAAGTTGGTCTGGAAGCCCACCAGGTTATAGGCGGTCTTCTCCTTGTTCTCGGCACGCAGCTGAATCGCCGCCCAAGGGCGACGTCCGGTACGCGGGTCGGTGAGGCCGACGGGCTTCATGGCGCCAAAGCGAATGGCGTCCTTGCCGGTGCGCGCAACTTCCTCGGCAGGCTGGCAAGCCTGGAACAGATCGCCGCCCTCAAAGTCTTTGAGCACCACGCGGTCGGCCGTGGTAAGCGCCTCGATAAAGGCCTCGTACTCCTCCTTATTGAGCGGAGCGTTGAGATAGTCGCCGCCCCCCTGCTCCTCGTAGCGCGACTGCGAGAACAGCACGTCCATATCGAGCGTGGAGGCATCGACGATCGGCGCCGCCGCATCAAAGAATGCCAGGGCATCGCCACCGACGAGCTTCATAACCTCTTCGCTCAGCGCCGGTGAACACAGCGGGCCCGCGGCAATGACCACGTGACCCTCGGGAATCTGCGTGACCTCGCCGTGCACGACCTCGATATTGGGACGAGCGGCAACCTCGGCCTCGACAAGCTCGGAAAACTTGACGCGGTCGACCGCCAAGGCGCCACCGGCGGGAACAGCCGCGCGATGGGCGCAATCGAGCAGGACTGAACCCATGCGCTCAAGCTCGGCCTTCAGCAAACCAGCCGCGGAATCCGGACGGGTCGACTTAAACGAATTGGAGCAGACGAGCTCTGCCAGGTGATCGGTATGGTGGGCCGGGGAGCTCACCTGGGGGCGCATCTCGCACAGCTTTACGGCAAACCCGCGGTCTGCCAGCTGGATCGCGCATTCCGAACCCGCCAGACCGCCACCGATAACCGTCACCTGATCGAACTGCATCTGCAAACACCTTTCTAATTGACACGTTTTCCATTGTGACCGAAGGGCGTCTGGGCGTGAAGGGCAAACTTGGAGGGCGCATACCTTCCATCCATCATGCGCTCGATAAGGCCCTCGAGTTCAAGCGAACCCAGGAGTTTGAGTACGCCGGCAGCATCGAGCGAGACGAGCGCCGCGATGTCGTCGACCTTGAGCGGAGAGGCGATGAGCGCATGCATCACGGTCTGCTGTGTTGGATTCAGGTCGGCAATGCCGGGAGCATCGGGGCGCGAGTAGCGCAGGGTGCCGTATATGCGAGAGATAGCCATCTCGATGGACTCCTCGTCGACAATGCAGCAGGCACCGTTCGCAATGAGGTAATTCGTGCCACGCGACTCGGGCGATAGGATCGACCCCGGCACGGCAAGAAGTTCGCGCCCCAAATCCATAGCAGCCTCGGCTGTAGAAAACGTCCCGGAAGGCATACCCGCCTCGGATACAAAGAGGGCTTGCGACAGGGCCGCGATCACGCGATTGCGACGCGGAAAGGCAAACTTGCGCGGACCCATGCCCCACGGAGAGATCGACACGACCGCGCCACCCGTATCGAGCGTGCGCGTAATAAGCCCCGCGCTCGAACGCGGGTAGACCACGTCGGCGCCCGTCCCCAGCACCACGACGTGTTTGCCGCCGGCGTTGACCGCAGCCCAACCCGAGGCCTGGTCACAACCGACCGCGCCGCCCGAAACAACCGTCACTCCTGCCTCGATCGCCACCTTCGCCGCAAGCTCTGCCACGGCAAGACCATACGGCGAGGCCTTTCGCGCACCGATGATGGAGAGCGCGGGCGTCGAAAGCGCCTCGGGGTTGCCGCGCACATAGAGCGTCTGAGGTACATCAGAAAGCTCCAAAACGGTCTCGGGATACAACGCGTCACCTGGATGCAGCTCGAAGGTTCCCTCGGCCATCATTGGTCCCTCCTTCCCTGGTACATCGCCGCCTCGAGCACGTGGTCCTGCGTCACCTGCTCGCTCTCGGCGACATCTGCGATCGTGCGCGCAATGCGAACAAGGCGCACGATGCCACGCCCTGTGAGATGCGTGCGCTTCGACAGGCCGAGCACACACTTCTCCGCCGCATCATCGAGCTCAAAGGTCGAAACGACGCCGTCAATGGACCGAGTCTCGTCATCCTCGGCCTCGGCATCCGCATCGTCCATGCGGGATTCGCGCCAAGCGCGAAAGGCGCGACCGCGCACAACGTAGTCACGTAACTCGGCCGACGACATGCCCTCCGCACCCTCGATAATCACTTGAGGGTCGGGACGGGTCACATCGATCATCATGTCGATACGGTCGGCCAAAGGACCGCGCAGTTTAGACCGATAGCGCTCGACCATCGCCGCCGAGCAGCGACACGGTACCTCGCGATCGCCCAAAAAGCCGCAGGGGCAGGGATTGCTCGCAGCCAGCAGCTGAAAGCGCGACGGGAAGGTAAAAGCCCCGTCGACGCGTACGATCCTCACGTAGCCGCGCTCGATGGGCTGACGCAGCGTCTGCAGCACGCCAGTGGGAAACTCGGCAAGCTCGTCCAAAAAGAGCACGCCGCCATGAGCAAGGCTGATCTCACCCGGGTGCACCGGGCG
>USHT01000156.1 GCA_900554455.1 uncultured Collinsella sp. | reverse complement strand
GTAACGGACGAGGTTCTCGAGAATCAGGCGGTCGTAGGGACTCGGCTGCGGATAGCTCTGGCCAGCGATGGTAAAGCGGCGCTTGGGCACGTCCTCATAGGTGTAGACGCCCACGACGCCGGGCACCTTCAGGGCGCGCGACGTATCGATGGAGCGGATCTTGGCGCGGGCATAGGGGCTGCGCTTGAGCTTGACGATGAGTGCGCCGGCGGGCACCATATCGCCCGTGTAGACGGGACGGCCCTCGAGCAGAGCCTTCGAGTCCTTCTTGGGCTGCTTGTGGGTAATCTGCTTGTACGCGACGCCGTCGGAGCTCGTGTCGTTGACGGGCAGCTCGGGCATCTCGAAGCCCACCTGCACGCCGGACTCGTTGAGGAAGCGCACGATGGCGCGCAGCTGGCTCTCGTAGCCGCTGCAACGGCAGAGGTTGCCGGCAAGCTGGCGCGAGAGCTCCTCGCGCGTGGCGACGAGGCTCGGGTCCTCCTTGGCGGCGCGGGCAAGCGCCAGCACGTTCATGATAAGGCCGGGGGCGCAAAAACCGCACTGCTCGGCGCCTTCGGCAGCCATTGCGCGGGCGAGCGCCTCGGACTCGGCCTTAAGGCCCTCAAGCGTAGTGATGGTATGCCCCTCAACACGGGCGGCGGGAACCGAGCAGCTCAGCACCGGGTCGCCGTCGAGCCACACCGTGCACAGGCCGCAGTTGGTGGTCTCACAGGCGCAGCGCACCGACGCACAACCCTGCTCGCGCAACAGTGCAAAGAGCATGGTGTCGGGGGCAATCTGAACCTTGACCTTGCGGCCGTTGAGCGTAAAGGAAAGATCGATGAGTTTGGCAGCCATTAGCGCACCTCGCTAGAATCGACGCCGGGCACGCGGCGGCAGGAATACTCGTCCGTGGCGAACTTAGGAATCTGCACGGTCTCGAGCTCGCGGGCAAGCGCGGCCGAAAGCTCGATGCCGGCGGCGCGACGCACAGCCTGGATGGCGAGCGGGGCCGAGATGCGACGGCGGTAGTCTGCCGAGCCCCACAGGTTGGTGCCGTAGCCCAGCGAGTGCACGGATGCGGCCAGGGCGCGAAGCTCGTCCTCGGAAGGATGCTCGTTGGTAAGGCCAGATGCCTCGCCCTGCAGCAAGGTCGCGCGCAGCGGGCGGGCGCCCACGGTGACGTGCCAGGAGCCGTCCCACCAGGCGGCGGTAACGTTCAGCGAGGGGAAGTCGGTCGCGGCCTTGCGCACGGCCTCGTAGCTCGCACGGTAGTCGTGCTTGACGACCACGATGTGCTCGATCACGTCGCGCACGTAACCCATGTCCACGAACTCGGCGAGCGGCACGCGGCCGGCGCCCGTCAGCTCAACATAGGAATCGAGCGCGAGGAAGGCAGTGAGCACGTCCGAGAAGCCAAAGCGGCCGTAAATGCTGCCGCCCACCGTGGCGGTATTGCGCAACTGCACGCCCACGATATCGTGGACGGCGAACTCAAAGACATGGTTGACAAGCGCGTTGAGCTCGGCATGGCGCTCGAGCTGGCGCAGGGTACACATGGCACCGATGCGAAACTCGGTCTCGGTCTCCTCGATCTGATCGAGTCCGCAGGCCGAAAGGTCAATCGCCGTCGCGACGCGACGCGAGCCCAGGCGCATCCAGATGCCGCCGCCCACAATCTTGTTGTTGCGGTTCTTCTGTAAGAGCTCATAGGCTTCGGCCGCGTTTCCAACACGGACGTAGGTACCGAACTTGAGCACGTTCTCCCCCATCTCTCCACTTGTCCAGTACGTTTAAGTGTACCAAACGAGGGGCCGCACACCGTTTTAGGACAAAATCCACCCACCCATACATAACTTGCGGTGATATACGGACTGATTAGCCGTTCTGGGACGCTAAACAGTCCGTATATCACCGCAAGTTATGAGGAGTCCTCCAGGATAGAAAAGGCTCCCAGCCGGAATGGCTGGGAGCCTCATCACATGCTATGTCGAGCGAAGATTTAGCAGACGCCCTGGGCGAGCATGGCGTCGGCGACCTTCAGGAAGCCGGCGATGTTGGCGCCCATGACGAAGTTGCCCTCCTGGCCGTACTCCTTGGCGGTGTCGTCCACGTTGTGGAACATGCCACGCATGAGCTGCTCGAGCTTGCCGTCGACCTCCTCGAAGGTCCAGGACAGGTGCTCGGCGTTCTGGCTCATCTCCAGGCCGGACACGAGCACGCCGCCGGCGTTGGCAGCCTTACCGGGCATAAAGGCGACGCCGTTCTCCTGGAAGTAGGTCGTGGCCTCGATGGTCGTGGGCATGTTCGCGCCCTCGCCGACCACCTTGCAGCCGCTGGCGACGAGCGCCTGGGCGTCCTCGAGCAGCAGCGTGTTCTCGCGAGCGCAGGGCAGCGCGATGTCGCAGGGCAGCTGCCACACGCCGCGGCCGTCGCCCTCGTGCCACACGGCGTTGGGCTTCTCGTCAACGTACATGGCGAGCGTAACGCCCTTGTCGTGGCCGGAACGCTTCTTGTTGTAGATGTGCTCGAGCACGGTGTAGTCGATGCCGTCGGGATCCTCGACCCAGCCGTGGGTATCGGAGCAGGCGAGCACCTTGCCACCGAGCTGAGTGACCTTCTGGACCGCGTAGATAGCGACGTTGCCGGAGCCGTGAACGACGACGTTCTTGCCCTCGAATGAGTCGCCGCGGCTCTTGAGGTACTCGTCCACAAAGTAGGCCAGACCGTAACCGGTGGCCTCGGTACGGGCGAGCGAGCCGCCAAAGGAGAGGCCCTTGCCGGTGAGGACGCCGGTCCACTCGTTGGTCAGGCGCTTGTACTGACCGAACAGGTAGGCAACCTCGCGGCCGCCAACGCCCAGGTCGCCGGCGGGAACGTCGGTGTTGGGGCCGATGTGGCGATAGAGCTCGGTCATGAAGGACTGGCAGAAGTGCATGATCTCGTTGTTGGACTTGCCCTTGGGGTCAAAGTCGGAGCCGCCCTTGCCGCCGCCCATGGGAAGGGTGGTCAGGCTGTTCTTGAGAATCTGCTCCAGACCCAGGAACTTGAGCATACCCAGGGTGACCGTCGGGTTAAAGCGCAGGCCGCCCTTGTAGGGTCCAATGGCAGAGTTGAACTCGACGCGATAGCCGCGGTTGACCTGAACCTTGCCCTGGTCGTCGACCCAGGGAACACGGAACATGACGATGCGCTCGGGCTCGACGAGGCGCTCCAGCAGGGCGGCCTCCTCGTACTCGGGGTGGGCGTCGAGTGCCGGCTGGATGGTGCCGAGGATCTCGGTCGCGGCCTGGATGAACTCAGGCTGCTCGGGATAGCGGGCCTTGAGCTCGTCGAGAACTTTCTGCGTGTAGCTCATGCTTCCTCCAATGATGGGAAACGAAAAATGTTGGTCGCGGCACCCTATGCGCCGCGAACTTTATCGAGTATGGATAATATCGCACTGTTGCAGCAAAGTTTCGCATAAGCCGACGGGCGGATGTTTCGTTTTGATTACGATGCAGGTAGAAGCGTTTTCGAGTGTCTGACGCGCAAAACCCGTGTTTCAAACCTGTTTCGTCCACGTGTTCCAAACCACCACATTGGGGACAGGCACCTTTGTGGGGGTTTGGTGGTTAGAGGACGAGTTGGTGGTAGTCGGCGGGGGTTACGCGGCCCTCGGTGGCGGCGCGGAAGGCGGCGAGGGCATCGCCCGAGAACGGCATGGCCCAGCACAGGCCGCAACCTGCGGTAATGGAGCCGGGCAAAGGCATAATGCGCCCGGGCACGCCGGCGGCAACACACAGCTGCTCGCATTCCATCACATCGAAGGTGCTATCGAACGAAACGATAATCTTGCGCTCGTGGTCGAGGGCATCACCGGACGGGCCTTCGCGGTG
>USHT01000155.1 GCA_900554455.1 uncultured Collinsella sp. | reverse complement strand
TTGACTTTGGGCAGCCCGGGTTTTCGTTGGCTGACGCCCCCACTCATAATGCTTGGGTCGGTGGGCTGATGTGTTGCATCCCTGAGGGCTACAAGGTTGAAATGAAGGTGGACAGGCGGCGGAGGCCTTCGTCCAGATTTTTGTCGGAAACGCAGTAGCTTAGGCGGATGTGGCCTTCGGTTCCGAAACAGTCGCCCGGGACTAGGGCTACGTTTGCTTCTTTGATGGCTTTGATACAGAAGGCTTCGCTGGTTAGGCCGTACTGTTTGATGCTGGGGAAGGCGTAGAAGGCTCCCGCCGGTTCAACTACGTCGAGGCCCATGGCGTCTAAGGCTGCGAGCACGCGTTCGCGACGGGCTCGGTAGACTTTGAGCATGGGGGTTGGGTCGACGGTCAGGGCTCGCGCTGCGGCGTCCATCTCAAAGGAGACGGCACTCGATACTAAGTATTGGTGGGCCTTTGCGATCTCGGCGATGACGGGGGCTGCGGCTGCGAGCCAGCCCAAGCGCCAGCCGGTCATGGCCCAGGGCTTGGAGAAGCTCTCGATAACGACCGTCTGCTCGCGCAGCTCCGGGTGGCGCTGGGCAAATCGCTCGTAGCCGTCCACGTAGACCAGGCGGTTATATACGTCGTCGCAGACCACGTAGATGCCCGCCTGCTCCGCTACGCGCGCCACGGCGTCGAGCGATGCCGCGTTGAGGATGCAGCCCGTAGGATTGTTGGGCGTGCAGATGACGATGGCCTTGGTCGCCGGCGTTACGCAGGCACGAAGTGCGCCCTCGTCAATCTGGAATTGCGCAGGCTCCGTATCCAAAAAGACCGCTTTGGCGTGGTTGGCCACGACGATGTTCTCGTATAGGCCAAAGGCCGGCGTGGGGATGATGACCTCGTCGCCGGGGTTGAGCATAGCCATGAATGCTGCCGACAGGGCCTCGGTCGCGCCGTCGGTCAGGATGACCTCGTCGGCGGAAAACGCCAGGCCCGCGTCATCCATATATTTGGACAGTGCATCACGCAGGGCGGGGCGACCGTTGTTGGGCGGATAGTGCGTGTCACCACGGTCCAGTGCGGCGGTCACCTCGGCGCTAATCACATCGGGCGTGGGAAAATCGGGCTCGCCAAGCGCAAGCGCGATGCACCCTGGGTGCTGGGCAGCGAGCGCGTTAATCCGACGGATGCCGGAGGGCTTAAGCGTGGCAAGCGAGGTATTCATGGGCAGACGCATGGCATTCCTTTCGTAAGGGTTGCACTAGGATAGCGCGGCGGGGCGCCGTCAGACGGTGTAACCTAAACGGAAACCAACCGGAAAGGAGGCGGCATGGAGACGATCGCGCGCGGCGATGTACCAAAAACGTTGCAGACCATTGCGTATATCAGCATTCCCAATAGCGCCGATCTTGAGTTTTTGCTCTGGGACTTGCAGGATGCCATCGCCGCCTATGCTCAGCTTTCTGGCACCGCACTCCCCCGCCCGGTTGATTTGGAGGCGGATGATGCCGACAACGTTGCAGGCGGCATCGTGCTGGCCATTGAAGATGTGGCTGACGATGAGACGTTGACAGCTATCGAGCAGGCGCTTGAGCGCGTTGGCGGTACGGGAACGCGTGTCTATGCCGCGATCCGAGCCGCACAAGAGGGCGCTGAGCAGGCGCGCGGGACCGCCGTTCGTCTGCACAAGGCATGTGAGCGCCATGACCAATTGTGGTGTGGCGGCGTTGTCATCTGTTCCGGCGGCGGCATCGCAGCGCTTCGTCGCTCTCCGCGCATGGGACTCTTGCGGCGACCGTTTTCGGAAGCGATGGATAAGCTTGTGGGCGCTGTGCGCATGGGCTGCTCCGTCGAGCATGCGCAGCGACTTGGCGGCGGCAATGCCGTCAACGTCAACGTCGACGGCATGGTTTGCGCCGAGCCAGCCGTGCCCGCGCCAATCTGGCGAGGCGTTCTGAAACGCCTCGGCGCCCGCGCCCAATCAGATATCTAAATTAGAGAGCGGCCCAGTCAACGGCTTCGTGCCAACGCTCAACAAGACGTTCCAGGCGCCAGGCGGCATTGGCAGGACTTGTCGAGGGCAGGACGATGGCGGGCAGCCCGGTGCGTTCTTGTAGATAGCGCTTGTAGAGCCGGCCAGCTGTACCTCCGTTGCATACCACCTGCTCAATAGGCGCATTGCCCGCAATGCGCTCGATATGTGCCGGCACAACGTTGCGAATGCTCGCGTCACTCGAGCCCTTAATGTCACAGCTCTCGATCACGTCCCACAGGGCCACGCCGCCGTTCAGCAGCATGGCCCGCTTGGCGGCAATCGAGGCGTCGAGCGTCGCGGGCTCACCGCTTGCCAAAGGGTCGCCCTCGTTGGGCGGCACGGGCACACCGAGGCATGCGGCCATCACGCGCCAAAAGCGATTCTGAGGGTTACCGTAATAAAAGGCATTGGCACGCGAAAGCACCGAGGGAAACGACCCCAGCACCAAAACGCGCGAGTGCTCGTCAAACACGGGTTCAAACCCATGCTCAATATGTTGATAGCCCTCGTCCGGCGCGGCCACGAGCTAGGCCCTCAGCAGATAGCGCACCTCGTAGGGTGCAAGCTCAAGGGTACCCGTCGGCTCGACCGTGGGAGCATCGTCGGCAAGTAGGTCGACGAAGGAGCCGTTGGGTTCGCCGGCTCCAAAGGTATAGGGCTCGTTCACGGCATTGACCGCCACAAGCACCGTCGCGTCGTCGCAGGCGCGCTCGAACAGCAGCTGCTTGTTCTGGATCACCACGTTGCGATAGGCACCGTAGTTGAGAGCACGGGCCGCCGCGTCGTCGGCCGAGCGCAGGTGCGTGAGCTGCTTGATGAAGGCCGTCAGCTCGTTGGGCGCAGGCTCATCGAGCGCAGGTCGCAGCGCCCAGTCACCATCGGGGCCGCCCTTTTCGCCAGCAATTCCCCACTCGCTACCGTAATAGACGCACGGAATGCCTGGCATGCCAAACAGCATGCCATAGGCGGGGCGTAGGCAAGACTTGTCGGTAAGGATGCTCGCCAGGCGCGGCACATCGTGGTTGTCGACAAACGACAGCAGGTGTTTGCCGCGGTAGATGCACCACGGATCGCCGCCAAACTGGCGATGCAACGAATGGGCAATCTCGAACATGTTGACCGAATTAAAGCTGGAGTAAAGGCCCTTGTAACACTCGTAGTTGGTGCAGGAGTCGAGCATCTCGTCGTTGACGATCTGGTTGTAGTCGCCGTGGAGCGTCTCACCAATCAGCACAAAGTCGGACTTGAGCTCACGGGTAAAAGTATGCAGGCGGCGCATAAAATCGCGATCGAGCATATAGGCGACGTCCAGGCGCAGACCGTCGACGCCAAAGACTTCGGCCCAGCGGCGCACGGACTCAAGCAGGTAATCGACCACAGCGGGATTTTGCAGGTTGAGCTTCACAAGCTCAAAATGGCCTTCCCAACCCTCGTACCAAAAGCCGTCACCATAGCAGGAGTCGCCATCAAAGCTAATGTGGAACCAGTCCTTGTAGGGCGAGTCCCACTTGCGCTCCTGCACATCGCGGAAGGCCCAAAAGCCGCGACCGACGTGGTTGAAGACGGCATCGAGCACCACGCGGATGCCATGGGCGTGCAGCGTCTCGCACACGGCGGCAAAGTCGGCATCCCCACCCAGGCGTCGATCGATATGGCGTAGGCTGCGCGTATCGTAGCCGTGGCTATCAGACTCGAGCGGCGGGTTGATCAGCACAGCGCCAATACCGAGCTCTTGCAGGTAGTCGGCCCATTGGGCGATTTTCATGATGGGCGCATCGGGGTTGGGCGCGGCGTTGGCAGCCTGGGCGAGCTCATCCTCGGCAACGGGTGCAGCGTTTTCGCGCGGAGCCCCGCAA
>USHT01000154.1 GCA_900554455.1 uncultured Collinsella sp. | reverse complement strand
CGCTGCGCATTGCCGTGCCCAAGGGCTCGCTTAAGGCCGACACGCTCGACGTGCTCGAGGCAGCGGGCTTAGACGTCTCCGAGCTGCGCGACCCCGGTCGTCATCTGATCGTGCGCGGTCGCGACACGCGTGCCGGCGAGGGCACGGTCGGCGATATCGAGTTTGTCATCGTGCGCCCCAGCGACGCGCCCGCCTTTGTGGGCTGCGGCGGCGCCGACTGCGGCATCTGCGGCTGGGACTCGCTTATCGAGGCCGACCTCAACCTGCTGCAGCTGGTCGATCTGGGCTATGGCCTGTGCACTTTCATTGAGGCGGAGCCCGCATGGCGCGCCGGTCAGGCCGAGCGCAACTATGCCCGCCGCGGGTCGCTTCGCGTGGCAACTAAGTACCCTCGCATCGCGAGTGCCTGGTATGCCGAGTGCGGCGTGAATGCCGACATCGTTTCGCTGCACGGCAATATTGAGCTGGGTCCCATCGTCGGCATGACCGACCGCATCGTGGACATTACCGCCACGGGCGCCACGTTGCGCGACAACGACCTGGTCATCACCGGCTGCATTATGGACTGTACGGCCCGCTTCTTCGTCAACCCAGGTGCCGCGCGCTTGGATCCGCGTGTTCGCAACTTGGCCGATCGCTTGGCAGCGGCCGTGAAGGACAAGCATTTTGAGCCCGTTGCGGGCTCGGCACAATAGCGCGAGCACGCACGGGCGTCCCAACGTCTGGGCTGCGGGCCGATTGGCGCCGCCGCCCGGCCTCTCGTTTTTCGAACTCAACCTCGACCGATAGGGGATTCCGATATGAAGACCATCAAGCTTGCTCCCGGTGAGCGCCTCGTTACCAACCAGCTCAACCGCAAGGGTGTGCTGCCGCAAAGCATCGTCGACGCCGCCCGCGATATCGTGGCTAACGTGCGCGCCAACGGCGATGCCGCGGTGCGCGATTACTGTCAGCGTTTTGACGGTGTCGAGCTGCAGAGCTTCCGTCTGCCGCAAGAGCAGGTCGATGCCGCGCTCGAAGGCCTCGATCCGGCCTTTGTCGCCGCGCTTGAGAAGGCCGCGCGCCAGATTCGCGAGTTCCACCAGCGCGAGGTCGAGCAGAGCTGGTTTACCACGCGCCCGGACGGCACGATGCTCAGCGTTAAAGTGACCCCGCTCGCGGCGGCCGGCATCTACGTGCCGGGCGGTCGCGCACAGTATCCCTCCACGGTGCTTATGAATGCCATTCCCGCCAAGGTCGCCGGCGTTAAGCGCGTGGTCATGGTGACCCCGCCGCAAAAAGACGGCCTGATCAGCCCCTACACGCTCACCGCGGCAAAGCTCGGCGGCGTGGACGAAATTTATATGGTGGGCGGCGCCCAGGCCGTGGCCGCGCTGGCATACGGTACCGAGACCATTCCGCGCGTCGACAAAATCACCGGCCCGGGTAACGCCTTTGTTGCGGCGGCCAAGCAGATTGTCTCGGGCGATGTGGGAATCGACATGGTCGCCGGTCCGTCCGAGGTCTGCGTGCTGGCCGATGCCACGGCCAAGCCCATGGTGGTCGCGGCCGACCTGATGGCCCAGGCCGAGCACGATCCGCTGGCAGCCTGCTATCTGGTGACCTGCGACGAGCAGTTTGCGCGCGAGGTCGAGGCGGGTATCGATATTCTGGTGGCGCAGTCCCCGCGTGCCGAGATCACGCGTGCCTCGCTCGATAACGAGGGCACCATCGTGGTGGCCGCCGATATGGCTGCCGCTGTCGAGGCGGTGAACACCGTGGCGCCCGAGCACCTTGAGCTGCACTGTAAGGATGCGATGGGCCTGCTCGGCGGCATTCGCAACGCCGGCGCCATCTTTGTGGGCGCGTGGAGCTCCGAGCCGCTCGGCGATTACGTTGCCGGCCCGAACCACACGCTGCCGACCGGCGGTACGGCCATGTTCTCCAACCCGCTTTCGGTCGAAGAGTTCGTTAAGCGCTCGAGTGTCATTTGTTATACACCCGAGGGCCTGCTCTCGGACGCTCCCGCGACGCAGCGCCTGGCCGAGGCCGAGGGCCTGTGGGCGCACGCGCTTTCGGCCGCACTGCGCCGCCGCGTGCTGGAGCAGGGCGAGGATGCCGTGAGCGCCGCGTCGTTGGCCGCGGCCGACCTGACCAAGGTCGCCTGGCCGGGCGACGCCGTGGCGACGGTTGCCGAGGGTGTGGACCTGGCGGCGGCTGCGGGCGGTGCCGCTGGCGCGGTCGTCGAGGAGGCCTAATATGGCCGAGCTGACGCCCCGTATGAAGGAGCTCGTCCAGCCTTACCTGGCCGGCATTGAGCCCTACGATCCCAACTTTACGCCCACGCGCATCAACCTTTCGGCCAACGAGAACACCTATCCCGTGCCCGCTGGCGTGCGCGAGGCGATCGACGCGGCCTTGGCTGCCACACCGCTCAACCGCTATCCCGATCCCATGTCCAACGAGCTGCGCGACGAGCTTGCCACTTGGCATGGCGTGACGCGCGAGAACATCTGCGTGGGCAACGGCGGCGACGAGTTGCTCTATAACTATCTGCTGGCGTTTGGCGGCGCGGGACGGACCCTGCTCAACTGCCCGCCGTGTTTTAGCGAGTATGCCTTCTTTGCATCTCTGTGCCAGACCGAGGTGCGCGACGTGTGGCGTGATCCGACGAGCTTTGAGCTCGACCAGGCAGCCGTGCTTGCGGCGGCGCCCGAGTGCAGCCTTGCCATCGTGACCTCGCCCAATAACCCCACGGGCGACGTGGCGCCGCTCGACTTTGTCGCGGCCCTGTGCGATGCCTGCCCCGGCATGGTGATGGTCGACGAGGCCTACGTGGAGTTTGCCGACGATTCGTTTGGCGCGGCTACCACGGCGCAGGGGCTTATCGCCGAGCATCCCAACCTGGTGATTCTGCATACGCTGTCCAAGGCGTTTGGCGCCGCCGGCACGCGTCTGGGCTATGTGATCGCGGCGCCCGAGGTCATCGATGTGTTTGCGGCGATTCGCCAAATCTACTCGGTTAACGTGCTAAGCCAGGCCGCCGCGCTTGCCTGCGTGCGTGCCCGCGATGCGTATACGCCCGTGGTGGCACAGGTTGCATCCGAGCGCGAGCGCGAGTTGTGCGCCCTGCGTGCAATGGCTGCCGAGGGCATGCCCGTGGAGGCATGGCCGAGCGCGGCGAACTTTGTGCTCGTGCGCACGTCGCATGCCACGCGCGTGCGCGAGCGTCTGCGCGACGAGTATTCGATTTTGGTGCGCGACTTTAGCTATGCGCCGGGCCTTGCGGACTGTCTGCGCATCACTGTGGGTACGCCGCAGGAAAACGACGAGGTGCTGGCTGCGTTTGCCGCGCTGGTGAAGGAGGAGATGTAGATGGGCCGTTATGCCGAGGTGACCCGCAAGACGGGTGAGACCGACATTGTCGTAAAGCTCGACCTGGATGGAAGCGGCGTGTGCGATATCTCGACCGGTGTGCCGTTTTTCGACCACATGCTCAACGCTTTTGGCCGCCATGGCCTGTTCGATCTGACGGTGCACGCGGTGGGCGACGTGGAGGTCGATGCGCATCATACCGTCGAGGACACGGGCATTGTGCTGGGCGAGGCGTTTTGCCAGGCGCTGGGCGACAAGGCGGGTATTACGCGCTTTGCTGACGCGGCGATTGCCATGGACGAGACGCTCGTGATGGCCGCCGTGGATATCTCGGGCCGCGGGCAGGCATACTGCGAGCTGCCCGTGCCGACCGAGCGCGTGGGCAGCTTCGATACCGAGCTGGCCGTCGAGTTCTTCTATGCCTTTGCACGCGATGCCAAGCTCACGTTGCACGTGCGCGAGCTGGCGGGCGGCAACTCGCATCACATTATCGAGGCTGCCTTTAAGGCCGTGGGCCGCACGATGCG
>USHT01000153.1 GCA_900554455.1 uncultured Collinsella sp. | reverse complement strand
CCCTGGTCTTTACCGCCGGCATCGGCGAGCACGCTCCGGCTGTCCGCGCCGGCGTGGCCGATCGTCTGGCCTTTATGGGCGTCAAGATGGACCATGCCCGCAACGCTCTGCGTGGCGACGGCGCTTGGTGCCTGTCCGCCAAGGATTCCAAGGTCAAGATCTTCGTCATCCCCACGGATGAGGAGTTCATGATCGCCTCCGACGTCGAGCGCATCGTCAACAGCAAGTAATTGCAAGAGGGGAGGGGCTGGACGACCGAGCGCCGTTCAGCCCCTCTTTTGCGCTCGTTGGACGATATGCCTGATAGCTATTTATCAAGATGTGATAACTTCTTATTAAAATGCGGTCGCCTTAAGAGGTCTGCGTCGACCGTATTGCACTGCAAAGGAGTCTCATGAACGTACTTGTTGTCAACGCCGGCAGCTCAAGCCTTAAATATCAGCTTCTGGATACCGATACCCGCGAGGTTTTCGCCAAGGGCAACTGCGAGCGTATCGGCTCGGACATGGGTATCTTTGGCCACTCCGAGAACGGTGGCGCCAAGCAGACCGAGGAGGTTCCCTTCCCCGATCATCGCTCTGCTATCGCTCGCGTGCTCGAGGAGCTCGAGAAGACCGACTTTACGATCGATGGCATTGGGCATCGTATCGTTCAGGGCGGCTGGCACTTCGATGATTCCGCAGTTGTTGACGACGAGGTCATGGCTAAGATCCTTGAGGTGGCCCCGCTCGCCCCGCTGCACAATTACGGCGAGGCCGCAGCAATCGAGTATTGCCGCGAGAAGTATCCGGAGCTGCCCAACGTCGCCGTCTTCGATACCTCGTTCCACATGACCATGCCCGAGGTCGCCTACACCTACGCGCTGCCCAAGGACGTGTGCGACAAGTACCACGTGCGAAAGTACGGTGCCCACGGTACGAGCCACCGCTACGAGTGGATGATGGCAAAGGAGATTCTGGGCTCGTGCTGCCACCGTCTGCTTTCGTGCCATCTGGGCAACGGCGCTTCGCTCGCCGCCATTGAGGACGGCGTTTGCCGCGACACCACGATGGGGCTCACGCCGCTCGACGGCCTGATGATGGGCACCCGTTGTGGTTCCATTGACCCTGCCACCGTGTGCTACCTCCAGCGCGAGGGCGGCTACAGCTACCAGGAAGTCGACGACATGATGAACAAGCAGTCTGGTCTGCTTGCCATCTCGGGCATCTCCAACGACGCCCGCGACATCCGTACACGCGCCTCCGAGGGCGACGAGCGCTGCTTGCTCGCCTTCGACATGTTCGCCTATAAGGCCATGCAGCAGGCAGGTTCCATGATCGCTTCCATGGCGGGCGTGGACACCATCACCTTTACCGCGGGCATTGGCGAGAACGACTGGTCGATCCGCAAGGCCTTCTGTGACTGCTTTGAGTGGCTGGGCGTACGCATCGACAACAACAAGAACCGCGAGGCCGTGGGCAATGGCCCGCAGGTCATCAGTGCCGCCGGTTCCTCCGTCACGGTCATGGTCATCCCCACCGACGAGGAATACATGATCGCCCACGACGTCGAGCGCCTGACCAAGAACAACTAACGCATTCGCCTGTAATTGACAAAAAGGCCTCCAGAGCAACAGCTCCGGAGGCCTTTCTACTAGCAGGCGGAAATTCCAGTCCCAAAGTGATCGCTACCAGCAACGCCTGCACTTTCAGCAACGACACCCATCCGTTCAGATTTTCAGACCCAGCTCGTAGCCACGCCGCCGTCCACCCCAGATCCCCTGAATGCTACGTGGCGGTAGAAGGCCGTACGGGTTAACCCCTGAAAACAATCCGCAGACCAGAAACGCCCCCGTTCGTAGCTCCGGAGGAGCAGAACGGGGGCGTTTCATTGGTCGAGGACGTTTTCAGGGGTTAACCCGTACGGCCTTCGGGCGAGTGCGTACGCTACTCAGCCATCTGAGCCTGGACGGCGGTGATGGCCACGACACCCACGATGTCGTCGGCAGAGCAGCCGCGCGAAAGGTCGTTGACCGGCTTGGCGATGCCCTGCAGGATGGGGCCGTAGGCGTCAGCACCGGCGAAGCGCTGGACCAGCTTGTAGCCGATGTTGCCGGCCTCGAGGTCGGGGAACACGAGCACGTTGGCCTTGCCGGCAACGGAGGAGCCGGGGGCCTTGAGCTGGGCGACGGTGGGGACGATGGCGGCGTCGAGCTGCAGGTCGCCGTCGATGGCGAGCTCGGGAGCCTTCTCCTTGCAGAACTTCACGGCCTCTTGGACCTTCTTGGCGACCTCGCCGCCGGCGGAGCCCATGGTGGAGTAGGAGAGCATGGCCACGTGCGGCTCAACGTTGCCCATGAAGGTGGACCAGGAGTGAGCCGAGGCGATGGCGATCTCGGAGAGTTCGTCAGAGGACGGGTTGATGTTGAGGCCGCAGTCGGCGAAGATCAGCGTGCCGTCGGTGCCGAACTGCGGGGTGTCGGTGCACATCACGAAGAAGGCCGAGACCAGCTTGGTGCCCGGGGCGGTCTTGAGGATCTGAAGCGCGGGGCGCAGGGTGTCGGCGGTGGAGTGGCAGGCGCCGGAGACCAGGCCGTCGGCGTCGCCCATCTTGACCATCATGGTGCCAAAGTAGGTGGCGTCCATCACCTGGGCGCGAGCCTGCTCGATGGTAACGCCCTTCTTGGCGCGGAGCTCGGCAAACTTCTGTGCGTACTCCTCGTGCTTCTCGGCATTGCGCGGGTCGATGACGGTAGCGCCGGGAACGTTGATCTCGTCGGGGTTGCCCAGGATGACGATCTTCGCCAGGCCCTCCTCGATGATCTTGGTGGCCGCGACGATGGTGCGCGGATCCTCGCCCTCGGGCAGGACGATCGTCTTAAGGTCGGCCTTGGCGGCAGACTTCATACGGTTTAGGAAATCGCTCATGTTACTCCTTACAAGCGTTTCGCTAAGCTCCAGGCGCCCGGCTGTTCACGAATAAACCCGCTGCTAGCGGGTTTACCTTACGTTAATGTACGCCGCGGTGCTTGAGCTTTCCTTGTGTGGCAAGCTCATTATAGGACGCATTAGCGCTATAATCGCTCTGATAAATATGTCTCGAAGAATGTTCGAGAAAAGCCCAGCTAACGAGCCCGTGGCTTTTGACAAGGAGTATCGATGCAGATTACCTCAGGCCTGCCTGAAGGCTTTAACGCCGGCGCGTACGACATGATTGTCGTCGGTGCTGGATATGCCGGTGCCGTTTGCGCCCGCCGTCTTGCCGAGACCATCGGCTATCGTGTTGCCGTTTTGGAGCGCCGTAGCCACATTGCGGGCAATGCCTATGACTGCACTGACGAGGCCGGAATCCTGATCCACGAGTACGGTCCGCATATCTATCACACCTTTAACGAGCGCGTGCACAATTTCCTGTCGCGCTTTACCAAGTGGACGGATTATCAGCACAAGGTGTTCGCCAACATCAACGGTGCCCTTATGCCCGTGCCCTTCAACCATGCGAGTCTCAAGCTCGCCTTTGGTGACGAGCGCGGCGAGGAACTGTATCAGAAGCTTGTGGAGACCTTTGGCAAGGATGTCAAGGTGCCCATTATGGAGCTGCGCAAGAAGAACGACCCGGATCTTGCCGAGGTCGCCGATTACGTCTACGAGAACGTCTTTTTGCATTACACCATGAAGCAGTGGGGCCAGACGCCCGATCAGATCGATCCCTCGATCACCGGCCGCGTTCCCGTCTTTGTGGGCGATGATGACCGCTACTTCCCGCAAGCTCCCTTCCAGGGCATGCCGCAGGACGGCTATACCGCACTGTTCGAGCACATGCTCGACCACGATCTGATTGATGTGTTCTGCGACGTGGACGCCCGCGACCTCTTCGACGAACTGCTGGTGCGAGTGGTCGCGACCATGGCCGACGTCGCCGAGCGCCGCCAGGACG
>USHT01000152.1 GCA_900554455.1 uncultured Collinsella sp. | reverse complement strand
GCTCGCCGATGCTCGGGCGGCCCCGCTGTTGGAGGTGCCGGTCGGCGAGCCGCTCTTCTATATGGAGGCCTACTTTACCGACGCTGGCGGGCGCCCTCTACTGCTCGGCCGCCAAAAGATCGTGGGCTCGCGCTACGTCTTCGACATCTAACGTCCATAGATAGAACAATATAGAACAAGTTTGGTGGAATGGCTTCACGGACGTCGTCGTGCGTGCTATAAATAGGACAACATAGAACGACTGCAGGTACGAGCTGCAGTCGTTCAAAACCGCCACACAAGAAGGGGCATCACCATGAACGCACACGATCTGATTCAGGAAATCATCGGGCGCAAGGGCAAAATTGAGAACGTCTTTTGGATCGCCTGCGGCGGTTCGATGATCGACCTGATGCCGGCCAACGAGCTGCTCAAGCGCGAGGCCACCACGTTTACCTCGACGGTCTACACGGCACGCGAGTTTTGCCTGATGGCCCCCAAGAGCCTAGGGCCGAAGTCGCTCGTCATCGCCTGCAGCCACAGCGGTAACACGCAGGAGGTCGTCGACGGCTGCGAGATGGCGCTGGCCGCCGGTGCCGAGGTCATTGCCCTCACTGACTGCGAGGGCTCAAAGATCGACAACGGCAAGTGGACCACCTGGGTCTATCCGTGGGGCGAAGGCGTGTCACAGGCCGAGGTGCCGCAGGGCATCGGCGCTCTGATCGCCGCCGAACTGCTCGACCAGCAGGAGGGCTACGAGGCGCTCACTGACATGTACGCCGGCCTTAAGCAGATGGACGCGCTGCTGCCCGCCGCACGCGAGAAGGTCAACGCCGAGCTGGGCGCCCGCTTTGCCGAGCTCTGCCAGCAGCACGAGTTCTTCTACATCCTGGGCTCCGGCCCCAACTTTAGCCAGACCTACGCCATGGCAATCTGCTCGCTCATGGAGATGCAATGGCAGCACTGCTGCTACATTCACTCCGGCGAGTACTTCCACGGCCCGTTCGAGGCAACCGAGCCCGGCGTGTTCTACTTTGTGCAGCTCGGATCGGGCGAGTGCCGCCCCATGGAGGAGCGCGCGCTGGCGTTCCTCAACACGCACACCGACACGATTATGGTGCTCGACGCGCTCGAGTACGGCGTGGGCGACGTGCCCGCCAGCGTGCGTTCGTACCTGGAGCCAATCTTCTTCTACAACATGAGCTGCGAGCTGCGCGCCGCCCGCGGCAAGGTGTTCGATCACAGCCCCGAGGTTCGTCGCTACATGGGCATCGAGCAGTACTAGGTACCGGGAATAACCTCTCACGACGGGGCTTCCGCCAAGTGCGGGCCCCGTTTTGCTTTGCCAAGAAAGAAATGGGGATTGAACATGCGCGTTCTTGATTTGACTCACACTATTAGGGAAGACATGCCGGTATTTCCCGGAGCCGATACACCCAAGCTGCAGCCGGCGAGCACCTACGAGCACGACGGATTTAAAGAGACGCTCATGCAGATGTACACCCATACGGGGACGCATATGGATCCACCGGCGCATCTGTTTGCCGACCGCACGACGCTCGATGCGTTTCCGGCAAGCCAGTTTATAGGCAGGGCATTGGTTGTCGATTGCCGCATGCTCGCCGAGGGTGAGGCCATTACTGTGGAGCAGCTCCGTCCCTATGGCGACAAGGTGACCCAAGCCGAGTTTTTGCTGTTTAACTTGGGTTGGGATAAGCGCTGGGGAACCGAGGCGTACTTTGGCGACTATCCTTGCGTGGACGATGAGGTGTTGGAACTGATCATCGACGGCGGCTACAAGGGCATCGGCTTTGATGTAATTGGACTCGACCCCATCGCGGACGAAAACCTGACGCGCCACAAGAAGTTGTTCCGCGCATGCGATATCGTCAACATCGAGAATCTTAAGGACTTGGACTGTTGCGGCGACGATCTGTTCTGGTTTAGCTGCGCACCGCTCAAAATTGAGGATTGCGACGGCTCGCCCATTCGCGCAATCGCGTGGTTTGAGGATTAAAGCGCCCTGTTCCATCTGCCGAAGAACATTCACCTTCGATTCGCAAGCGTGCCGTGTGAGTCAAAAAGCGGGCCGCGCCGGTAGTATTCCGGCGCGGCCCGCTTGGTATCGCGCTTAGATTCACGAGGTGTCGCGGCAACCGACGCTTACTTTGCGTCGTAGGCCTCGGCGTCCCACCAGTCGAGTTGGGCGATGTTGTCGCGAATGTGCTGGCAGCTCTTGTGGAAGCCCTCGAGCTCGTACTCGGACAGGTCGAGCGTGTAGACCTCCTCGACGCCCTCGGCACCGATCACGCACGGCAGGGAGGTGAAGATGCCCTCCTCGCCATACTGGCCGGTCATAAGCGTAGAGGCCGAAAGCACGGCATGCTCGTTGTGCAGTACGGCGGCGCAAACGCGCGCGGCGGAGTTGGCGACGGCGTACTCGGTGCACTGTTTGCCCTGGTAGGTTACGTAGCCGCCCTTGCGTGCGAGCTCCTCGACCTCCATGTGGTCAAAGGCGTACTTGTCGGGGTTCTCGGCCTGAAGCTCGTTAAGGCTCTTGCCGGCGATGGTTGCGGCCTTAAAGGCGGCCAGCTGGCTAAAGCCGTGCTCGCCGATCATGTAGGCGTCGATGGACTTGGGGCTCACGCCGACCTTCTTGGAGATCTCGGTGCGCAGGCGGGCGGAGTCCAGGCCGCAGCCCGAGCAGATGATCTTCTTGGGATCGTAGCCGGTCAGGTGCCACAGCTCGGTGCACACGACGTCGCAGGGGTTGGAGATGCTCACGAAGATGCCGTCAAAGCCGGCGTCGACGATGCGCTTGGCAAAGGTGCGGGCGGCGTCGGTGGTAAAGAACAGCTCGCCGTCGCGGTTGCCGGCGGCCAGCGCGACCTTGCCGGCGGCGTTGACGATGACGTCGCAGCAGGCAAGCTCCTCGTAGTGGTCGTAGCAGTTGACGATCTTGGTGTTGTACGGGACAAACGAAAGGGAGTCGCGCAGGTCCTGGACCTCGGACGTCACCTTGGCCTCGTTGATATCGCACAGGTACAGCTCATCGGCAATGCCCTGCATGAGCAGACTGTTGGCAACATGTGCTCCTACGTGGCCCTGGCCGACCACACCGATCTTACGCGTCTGGTACATATATGTATCCTTTCGGCCGAGTTATTCGCGTCGAACCATTGTAGCGTCCTGCTGCCACTTTGCTAGGCTAAAGCGCCATAGATTTTTGGGCATGCCTTAATCTCTACTTTTGGAGTGATTTGGGCCGCTGACGGCATCGCCGGGCGATGTGCTCGCGCGGACGGGGCCGCTCGTTGTACCATAGCTGCAACTGACTCGTAAGGAGCATTCATGCCCATTCGCATCCCCGACGCCCTCCCTGCCGCCGCGCAGCTCGAGAGCGAGAACATCTTTGTCATGACCGAGTACCGCGCGCTGCACCAGGACATCCGTCCGCTGCGCGTGCTCATCCTCAACCTCATGCCCACCAAGATCGCCACCGAGACGCAGATCATGCGCAAGCTCTCCAACACGCCGCTGCAGGTGGAGGTGGACCTGCTGCGCACGAAAACGCACGAGGCCACGCACGTGAGCGCCGGCCACCTGGAGACGTTCTACCGCACGTTCGACGACATCCGCGACATCCACTACGACGGCCTGATCATCACGGGCGCGCCGGTGGAGCAGATGCCGTTCGAGGAGGTCGACTACTGGCCCGAGCTCTGCCAGATCATGGATTGGTCCACCACGCACGTGCACTCTACGCTGCACATTTGTTGGGGCGCGCAGGCCGGCCTGTACCATCATTACGGCATCCAGAAGTACGACCTGCCGGCAAAGGCGAGCGGCGTGTTCGAGCATTATCTGGTGAAGCCGCAAAGCCCGCTGGTCCGCGGCTTTGACGACCGCTTCATGGTGCCGCATTCCCGGCATACGACCGTCGACCGGGCGGACG
>USHT01000151.1 GCA_900554455.1 uncultured Collinsella sp. | reverse complement strand
AAATCACCAAGCGCACCCCTTTTGATAAACAACTTTATCAGGGACTTTAGTGGGTAATAATCGATTTCTATATGCCGAATGTAAGTTGACTGTCCATTTTCCGAAACAACTTATTCTAGATAGCATTTTTAATGCCCTTCCAAGGCGAAACTGAAGCCTTTTTGCGACCAGAACTCTAGCTCGCGCTACCGTTTACCCACCGCGCGACTACATTCCCGCCCAATCGATAAAAATCTCTTCACGAAGCCGCCGTTCGAGCTCCTGCTGCCGAGGCGTCTTGTCTTTCAGTGGCGCATCGAGATAGGACATAATGAGCTCCATCACCACGCGGAAGGCATCAGAGTCGGCCAGCTGGCCATAGGTCATCAAAACGACGGGATATCCCATCGCTTGCAGCGCCGTCGTTCGATCGGAGTCCGAGATCTTGGATTCAATGGATCCATGAATGGCTTTACCTTGGCATTCAACCAGGCACTCTCGGCTGCCGTCCTTATTTGCCAGCAGGATATCGGCATAGCGCCTATCAAGCCCCGAAATCAGACGGGCACTGCGCGTCATACGAATCTCAACGTTATTGGTAAGGCGCAGCCCTTCGCCGCCGCGCAACCTCGTAAGGCCAAACAGCATCGAAGCCTGGACCTCAAGCGGCGATGCCGCCACCCCCGTAATGCATTTCGCGGCACGTGTGAACGATTTAGCACCGCGGAGTCCCGGGATCTTATCGACGTACTCTGTAAGTTCAGAGAACTCGATCAAGGGCGGTCGTTTCCACAGGTCCGTTGGATTCCCCGAGACATCCTTTACGTTTTCCCAGCCCGACCGTGCATCACTCCATCGGCTCCCATATGCCTGCTCAAGTGCCGACTTTACCTGAGGCGCAATCTTGCACACGGCAAAGGTGCCGCACATCTCATACATGCACATGATCAGACGCTCGTTTGAAACCGAGGAAGCCAGGGTCAACAGGGTAAAGAGTGGTGACGCGACATCGAGGCCAAGCTCTGTCTGTCGCGTGGAATCAAACGGCCTCTCACCGTTCCAAACATGCCTGACAATGCGATCGCCCTTGCGCCCGCAGATGCCCTGCGCCAACACGTGTAACGGAGTGCCCAGGAAATGCTTGACAAGCGGGTGCTCACAAAGATGCTCCCTGCGCGGGTCGTCCACAGAATCGGGCAGGTCCGGCATTATCGCCAAGACCTGTGGGGGTATCCGGTGATACCGAAAGGCAGATATGTCGCACAGCATGTCGTCCATGAAGGGTACGTACCCACTGCGTCGTTTGCAAACCCGCCTGGACGGCAAACGCGCTGGCTCGGCCTGCGAACGGTAAATACTGTTGCGCGCACGTCGCGGATTTCTTTGGAGGCTTACAATCGGTTTGGAAAGCAAACTGAATGTGAGGTTGCATATGGTTGATGAGGACTCTGCCTGGCGGCTTGCGCAGGAGCTTTTGCGGATCGACAGCTCAGACCCGGGCGCGTATGAGGATGAAATTGAGCGGTATATCAAAGCGCTGGTTGAGGCTCAGCTGGAGCGGTTGAGTCATCCGGTGCTCCATGCCGTGCAGGTTGAGGAACTCGAGGTGCTGACCGGACGCCGCAATCTCATGGTCACCGTGCCCGGTTTGAGCGACGAGCCACGGCTCGTCTACATCTGCCACATGGATACAGTCACCTTGGGCGACGGCTGGGACGCGGACATTACGCCGCTCGGGGCGGTCGTGCGCGACGGCAAGCTCTACGGCCGCGGCGCCTGCGATATGAAGGGTGGCCTGGCCTGTGCCATTGCCGCACTGGTCCATACGCTCGAGCGCGTGGCGGCGGATGGCGCGCTGCCCCGCCGCGGCTTTTCGCTCATCTGCTCGGTCGACGAGGAAGACTTTATGCGAGGCTCCGAGGCAGCCATCGATGCCGGCTGGGTCGGTTCGCGCGAATGGGTGCTGGACACCGAGCCCACCGATGGACAGATCCAGGTGGCGCACAAGGGGCGTACGTGGTTCGAGATTGAAATGGATGGCGTGACGGCGCATGCAAGCCGGCCCTGGAAGGGCGCGGATGCCGTCGCCGCCATGGCCGAGGTCGTGTGTTCGCTCCGTCGCGCGTTTGTGGCGCTGCCCGCGCACGATGAGCTGGGGCCTTCGACCATCACGTTCGGCCAAATCGAGGGCGGATATCGCCCCTACGTCGTACCCGACCGCGCCAAAGTCTGGGTCGACATGCGCCTGACCCCGCCGACCGATACGGCCGCCGTAACGCGCATGGTAGAGCAGGCCATCGCCGTCGCCGAAGCCGCCATTCCCGGTTGCCACGGCAGCTACGTCGTGACGGGCGACCGCCCCGCCATCGAGCGCGACCCAAACTCTCCCCTTCTAGCAGTGCTCAAGCGTGCCGCCGATGACGTGACGGACGCGGACACGACCGTCGGCTTCTTTACCGGCTACACCGACACCGCCGTCATTGCCGGCAAGACAGGTAATCGCAATTGCATGAGCTACGGTCCCGGGTCGCTCGCGCTCGCGCACAAGCCCAACGAAGATGTGCCCCACGCCGATATCGTTCGTTGTCAGCAGGTGCTAATCGCGCTCGCCGATAACGTGCTCTGGGACGCGAGCGGCCAAGTTGGGGCATAATAAGCCGCGAACAAACCGACTCGTGCGTTAGGACCGCCCATGAAAGCACTTCCGTTTCCCTGCATCCGCCCGGCTCAGGACCGCATACTCGAAGCGCTGCCTGCAATGGGCAGCATTCTGAGTGACAATGAAGCCCTGCGCGACGCGATTGCCGATGGGCTCATGCTCAAGGATCCGGGCGCGGCATACTACGTGTACGAATGCTCAGGGGAGCCGGGACGCGTAACAGGTGTCGTGGCGATCTGCCCGGTTAACGTGCTGACGGGTAGCGACGAGGCCGCCGCCGAGAGCGTCGACGCACTCGCCGCCGCGCGCGCGATCGCCGAGCTCAAGGTGCAGCCGCGCCCCGTGTCGCTCTCCTACGAGGCGTCGCCCGTCATGGACATCATCTTGGGCGCCGCCAAAGAGGGCGCGTCGCTCTACGCCGTCACCGACCCCGCGGGCATTACGCACCGCGCGTGGGAGGTCAAGCGCGAGGACGCCGTCGGGGCCATCCGCGCTATGCTCGACCAAGCACCGGAGCCAGCACTGGTCGACGACCCTACCTACGCTGCCGCGCTGGTCGGGGCATCACAGCTCCTGACCGACGATGCCCGTGCCGCCGGCACCTACACGGGCAAAGAGCCGTTCAACTTTGCCGTAGCTGTACTCTTCCCCGCCGCGCAGGTCAGCGGCGGCGTGCCGCAGGTTCCGACGGGTCTGCTCACGCACCAGGTCGCGCGGTTCTAGCAAGACCAGACCGTCCAGCACAAAAATCGGCAGCCCAACAAACAGGGGGCGGAGATGCAGCAGGTACATGCATCTCCGCTCCTTTTGCGTCGAGAAGTATGCCGGCGACCCGTGCCGTCGCGCTCGCGTTATCCCCGTTGCGGGCCTGCTGCCGCCACAAGTGGTTCAAGCCCCAGCTCGCGCGCGTAATCCTCCTGCGTAAAGACTTCGACCAACTCAAACGTGTCGGATTCGTCGTCAAACGCAAAGTGCAGCACCGAGCAGTTGCCCGGCACGCGATCGCGCTCGTCGGCCGCCGCACCCTTCACGTGATCCATAAACTCCTTGATAGCCGAGCCATGGCTTACCGCGAGCACACACGTATGGTCCGGACGTTGCATGAGTTCGGTCAGCGTCGCCGCCATGCGCTCGCGCACCTGCATCTGGCCCTCGCCGCCAAACTGACGATAGAAATCGCGCCACGGGCGCTCGGGCATAAGCATCACGCGCTCGGCCTCAAAGTCGCCAAAGAACCACTCGCGCAGGCCGTCCAGGCGCTCGTACGCCAAGCCCGGCCACAAGTTGGCGATAGTCTGCTCGGTGCGATGAAGTGTGGAGGTGTAGA
>USHT01000150.1 GCA_900554455.1 uncultured Collinsella sp. | reverse complement strand
CGAGCATGGGCGTAGACTCCTCGATAAACGGCACCTCCACAGCAGACTCGGCAAGCACGCACACGGGCGCGCCGGCGATCACGAGCTCCTGCACGGCACTCTCCAAGCGATCGGAACCACACGAGAGCACCAGTACCACATCGGTATCGGTCTTTGGAGCAATTCGCTCCTCCCCCAGACGCTCGACGCGCACAATGCCCGAGGTCGTCTGCGGCACAAAGGCGTCACGCACCGTCTCGGCCAGAAAGCGCGAGGCGGACGAATCCAGATAGACCGAAACGCGCACCGGCGTATCGGAATCCTTCTTAACGGACGCGCCCATCTTAAAAGCGCGGGTCAGCTTATCTACGGGAATTTTCATAGCAAACCCCTCCAGCGGTTACGCGGCGCCCGAACGATGCCGCCATATGGATTGTACGATACCCACCGTCAGCAGCTGAATCATCATCGAAGACGAGCCAAAGCTAATAAACGGTAGCGGAATACCGGTAATCGGCATCATGCCAATGCACATGCCGATGTTTTCGAAGGTCTGGAACGCCCACATGCCAACGATGCCCACACACGATAGGCGCAAGAACAGCGACTCACACTTAAAGGCGACGCGAATCGTCGAAAAGATCAGCAGCACGTAGAGGCATAGGAGCAAAAAGGAACCGCAAAAGCCAAAGGTCTCGGACAGGAAGGCGAAGACGAAGTCGGTGTGGAACTCAGGCAGAAAGCCGCCGGCCGACTGCGTCGCATGGCCCAAACCCTTACCAAAGAAGCCACCCGAGCCAACGGCGATAAGCGACTGCTGCAGGTTGTAGGCATCGTCCGAATCGGCATTATCGGGGTCGATAAAGACCGTCAGACGGTTCATCTGATACTGCTTGATGAGCACATCGTGGCCGAGCAGCGAATCAAAGACCGAATCGAGCGCCAGGACGAGGGCTACCAGGCCCACGAGCAGGGCCAGGGTCGACAGCACCCATTCGCGGCGCGCACCGCTCATGCAGATGACGATAGCGCCCGAGACCAGCACGACCAGGCCCGAGCCCAGGTCGCCCATGGCGACGACGGCCAAAAACGGAATGGACAGCATGCCGCAGAGCTTGACGTAGTCGCGAACGGTATCGATGCGACCGTTATACTGCGAGCCAAGCGTAGCAATAAAGAAGATGGTGATGAGCTTGGCAAGCTCAACCGGCTGGAATGTCAAGCCGATACCGGGAATCTTGATCCAGCCCGTCATGCCCAGACCGCCCGTATAGGACAGACCCGGAATCTTGGGCGAGAAGATCACGATCAGGTCGATGACGAGCAACGCCGTCGAGAAATTGGAAATACCGCGCAGGTCGGTACGCCAGACCAGCACCGCCAGCACCGCCCCGATGCCAATTCCCAGAAGATGGCGTGAAAACGATGCATCGGCCTTAAACTGCGAAGCCGACCAGATGATGATGGCACCGTAGGCGACGAGCGCCACAGTAGCCACGAGCACACCGATATGCACCTTTTGGCGAAACGTGCCGCGCGAGGCCGAAAGTTGCTTGTTGACGCGGTCCAGGCTGCTGCGAGAGCCGGTCTTGGTTGAACGGAACAGATCCGCCGGAGAAAAATCCATCGCAACCTCCTATCGAACCGAAGAATCGCCCGAGGCCGAAGAGGTATCGGGCTCGTCATAAATCACGCCGAGCACGTCGCGCACGACATGCATCGCGGTATCTGAGCCACCGCCGCCCTGCTCCAGGACAGTGGCGATGACATACTTGGGATCATCGGCCGGTGCATAGGCGCAGAACCACGCGTATTCGTCCTCGCCACTTTTCTCGCCCGTGCCCGACTTGCCGTATACCTGCGGCGTCAGGGTGCCAAAGTGCGCCGCCAGGGACGTCGATGCCGTGTAAATCACGTCGTGCATGCCGTTGCGAACAAGAGCCAAATCCGAATCGCTGTTGATCTTGGCCACCAAGCGCTTCTTCTTGCCCTTGCCGTTGTACTTATAGGCATCGCCGTCGCCATCGCGCGACACGGCAGACAAAAATACGTGAGGCACGTACTGTTTGCCGCCGTTGGCAAGACCCATATAGGCGCACGCCATCTGCAGGGGCGTCACCAGAATGTCACCCTGACCGATGGCAATGTTGGTCATATCGCCGGCATTCCACTTGCGGTCCTCGGCAGATGCGTCGGTGAAGTACGACTCTTTCCACTCGGCATCGGGAATACGACCCGCGCCCTCACTCGGCAGATCGATACCGCAGGTCTTGCCTAGGCCCCAGCGACGAAAGACCTCCTGCAGGCCCTCGGGATGTTGCTCGTCATAAAAGAACGCCTTGCCCATGTCGTAGAAGACGGGGTCGCACGAGTTGGCGATACCCGACTGCAGCGTCATGGTGCCGTGGCCAGACGTCAGCCAGCAGCGCTTGCCCCAAGCCTTGCCCAGACCCGTCCAATAACCCGTGCAGTTGGTTGTCTGCGTTGAAGTGTAGGTTCCAAACTCAAGACCAGCCAGTGCCGAGAGCGGCTTGATGGTCGAGGCCGACATGTACTGTCCGCTAATGGCGCGGTTGAGCAGCGGGTGCGAACCCTTGTCATCATTGAGCTCGGTCCACACGTCATTTGAGACGCCGCCGATAAAGACGGACGGATCGAACTTGGGCTGGCTCGCCATGCCCAGGATCTCGCCATTGTTGGGATCGAGACACACCACAGCGCCGTTGCCGGCATTGCTGTAGCCAGTGGTCTTGGCAAGCTCGATAGCGCTCGCCAGCGCCGTCTCACAGGCCTGTTGGATCTTAAGGTCGAGCGTGAGCTTAATGTCGGAGCCGGCCTTCGCGGGCACGGCGCCGGCCTGACCGGTCACATTGCCCGAGGCATCGACCTTGACGGTCTGCTCGCCACGAATACCCTGCAGCAGGTTTTCGTAGTAGCTCTCAACGCCCGCCTGGCCCACGATATCGCCCGACTGGTACGTAATCTTGCCAGCAGAAGCATCATCATCGCCAGAGGTTTTCTTATTCTGGGCCTCGAGCTGCTCGGAGGTAATGGTGCCGGTATAGCCCAAGATATGGCATGCCGTCTCGCCGTATGGATACTGGCGCTCGGTACGCTCGGCAATCTTGACGCCCGGGAACTCGCCGGCATGCTCTTGAATATAGGCAACCGTGGAGCGACGGACGTCCGTCGCGATGGTATGCAGGCTCTGAGCGCCCTCTGTATTGTCCTGAATATTGCGAAGGACCGCCACGTAAGGCATTCCAAGCACGTTGGCAAGATGGCGAACCAGAACCTCATCCTCGGCAAGGTCGCGGTAGGCCACGACAGCAAGTGAGGGACGGTTCTGGACAAGCGCCACGCCATTGCGGTCGAGGATGCGGCCGCGCACAGCAGGAGTGGTAACGGTGCGAGTCTGATTACTATTGGCCTGCTTCTCGTAATAGTCCGACGAGACCATCTGCATGCCCCACAGCTTGACGGCGAGCGCCGCAAACATCGCGCCCACACCCGTGGTGAGGATGGAAAAGCGGCCCTTAAAGGCGGTCACCGCGGTATTGCCCTCGCCCTCGGTGGCGCGCGGGGTCGTTCCATGCTGCGTATCGTAGGTAAAACGGGAATCGCCGCGACGCATGATGACCAGTGCGACCACGATGGCCACAACTAGCACGATACCGGCGATAATAACCGTCAACTGGGAAGACATCTACGGGCCTCCCCTATTTGAGCTTGCGGGTCTTGGGCTTAAAGCGCATACCCGTCTGGCGTCCGCCACGTGCGGAGAATCCATAGCCGGACTGCGGCACGACGCCGGACATCAAAAACGGAATGGCAACCAGACCCGTCAGGATCGAGGACGGCAGCGCATGGCCGAAGATCGCCACGACAAAGCTCGTCTCCAAACCCATAAACAGCAAGATGATGCTGTAAATCACATTAATGACGAGCGCGAAGGCGCCCACAGTGATGCCGCGCGCACTCGGGGTA
>USHT01000149.1 GCA_900554455.1 uncultured Collinsella sp. | reverse complement strand
CCGCACATGTGCGGATGAATGTGGGAGGTGTTCGGATGAAGTTGATAATCAAGGCCAATCATTTTTTAATGGCATTAGATTTATTTGCACAACATTTTGCTCAAGAGCGAATATCCTGTGAACGGTAGGTCATTAACCGGGAGGAATAGACTACCAAATTGATGGGAATATCTTTAACTAATCGGTAGTTAGAAGCGCAATGTTCAGACAACCATATCTGAATTTTCGCGCAGATTTTAGGTATCAATTCGCCCAAATCGCCTGAGGCCACCACAAAGGTGCCTATCCCCATTGTGGCGGTTCTCCCCCGGCGCTACAGCAGATGTTCCTCGATAAAGATCGCGATGCCGTCTTTGTCGTTGCTTGCGGTTACAAAGTCGGCGGCGGCACGGGTGGCGTCGCTTCCGTTTGCCATAGCCACGCCCACACCGGCGTCAGCCACCATACAGGTGTCATTATCGGCATCGCCAAACACACAGATGTTCTGGAGCTCCATGTCGTTGAGCTCCGCCACACGCACAAGGCCGCGCGTCTTGGACACGCGCGGATCCATGAATTCGTAGAGTCGCTGCGTGGTCTGTAGAGCAGCCGCCTTAACGGTGTCGTCGGCGAACGTCGACGCCCGTTCGATGACCTGCGGCATCACCTCGGGCGCCATGGTAAACATCACCTTGGTCTGCGGCTCGCGCAAAAACTCGGCAAAGTCGACCACCTTGTAGGGCACGCCGTCGACACGCGACAGGTGCTCGACACATGCATTGCTCTCGGGCACATAGAGCACGCCATCCCGAGGGCAAACGGGCGTTGCCGGCAGGTCTGCCATGTGCTCGCAGATGTGCGCGATGGTCTCGCCTGGCAGCGGATAACTCAGCTCGTTGATGTCATGCGCGCGGTCGATGACCTCGGCGCCACCGCAGCCCACCATCACGTCTACCAGGCCTTCGATGCCCCAGAGCTCGTACATGGCCTCGGTCGCGCGGGCGTCGCACCCGGTGCACAGGCCAAAGAGTACGCCGCGCTCGCGCAGGGCGCGAATCGCCGCCACGGTGCGCGGGGACACCGTGTGCTGGCTCGTGAGCAGCGTGCCGTCGATATCGCAGAGTACGGCTTTAATGTGGCTGAAGGTGGTGTCCATGGGGGGCCTTTCTGGGTTGTGCGACGGTGTGGGGTGTATTCGTGAACGGCGTACATGGTATACCAAGGCGCAGGCGCGGCCTGTCAAAGCAAAAACCACCACAAAGATGCCTGGCCCCTTTGTGGTGGCCGGACCCGTAGGGTGGCCTGGCCGGAGTGCAAACCATCACAACATTCGACGTTATTCGGCAAAATCGCGATTTTCATCGAATGCTGTGATGGTTTTACTGCCTTGCAGAACGATCGAAATGCCGGCGGCCAAACAGCAGCAGCGCCGCGGGAACCGCCGTCACGACCATGCCCGCACCAACGAGCGTCTGCTGCACGCCAAACGTCGTCGCCAGCCACGGGGCAATCGCCAGCGGCGCCACGCCGGCGAACATGTTGCCAAAGCCCATGACCGAGTTCACGCGACCGAGCTGCTCGAGCGGAGCCGTCGTTTGCACGATCGTGTTGTGGAGCGGGTTGACGACGCCCCAGGCCACGCCCAGGGCAATCTGGCCGACAAGGGCTACGCCCACGTACGGCGTTCCCACGTAGAGCAGGCTTCCCAGGCCTACGGACATGAGTGCCACGAGCAGCGTCTTAAGGTTGACCAGGTGCGGCGGCAAGCGGAGCGCGGCCACGGCGCCCAGCACCGCGCCCACACCGCTGGCCGACGAGAGCCAGCCCATCCATTCGACACCGACGTGCAGGACATCGCGGTAGAAGAACGACTCCAGCGGATCGAAGGCACCGTAGCCAAAGTTCGAGAGGAAAATAATGCAGAACAGCAGGGCGAGGACGCTGTTGGTGAAGACTGTCTTGATGCTGGCTGCGAAGGTGGCGCGGGTGGACGTGCTGGGGTTGGTGCTTTGTCCCGCACGCTCCCCTTCCTCTGCCGAATCGGCATCCGCATGCCCGGCGACATGGCTGGTCTGCGGCCTAAAGCCCCAACCGGCGACGAGCGCCAGCACTGTAAAGAGCATCATGAGCACGAACACCGCACGCGACGACGCAGCCGCCGCGACAAAGCCGCCCAGCGTGGGACCAACGATGATACTCACGTTTGAAAACATGGCAATGGCGGAGTTGATGTCTTTGAGCTCGAGAGGATCATCGGTGAGGTAGGCTGGATAGGATGTGGCGATGGGTTGGGCGAATCCCATCACAAAGCCCAGGAGCACCGCGCCAAGTAGGACGATGCCGGTCGCGCTGCCAAAGGCAATGATCGCCGCGCCGGTTGCCAGCGTGCCCACGATGCTCAGCAAGAAATGACGGCGCGGGCCCCAAGCGTCGAGCGCCGCGCCGCCCGCAAAGGATCCCAGGATCACGAAAACATTCATAAAAAGGACAGCCAGCGATGTCGCCACGACCGAGGCATCGTCTGCATAGGTGAGCGTTCCGATAACGCCGATAAAGTAGCTAGTCTGGAAGCCGGTGTAGATGAGAAAGCGCATCGCCACCAGACGCTTGGCCTGCACGGACAGCGATGATTGAGGCTTTGAGAAAAGAGAGGCGAGCATGGAGACTCCTTGTTTCATACGAATACGGGCGGCGGGCATTCGCCACCGTCTGTCAAATCAATCTATCCGCATGAAACATTAAGGACGCATCAAGCCCCTTCTCTCCGTTTTTCGCCCGTCATGAACTACTTGGTAGATTGTAAGGCATGTCCCACACATCTACCAAAGCAAAAACCACCACAAAGGTGCCTGGCCCCTTTGTGGTGGTTTAGACGTTTGCGCAGATAAAGCCTGCCAAAATAAACTTGTCCCTTTTTGGTAGGTTTAGCTCAGCAGCGTGCGGTCGTTGGCGAGCTCGCCGCCCGAGACTTCCTCGAACTTCTGGAGCAGATCGGCCACGGTAAGCGACTTCTTTTCATCGCCGGACACGTCGTAGATCACGTGACCCTCGTGCATCATGATCAGGCGGTTGCCCAGACGGATGGCGTCGTTCATGTTATGCGTGACCATGAGCGTGGTCAGATGGTTCTCGTCGACGATCTCCTCGGTCAGGTTGAGCACCTTGGAGGCCGTCTTGGGGTCGAGCGCGGCGGTGTGCTCGTCGAGCAGCAGCAGGCGCGGTTTGGTGAGCGTGGCCATGAGCAGGGTGAGCGCCTGGCGCTGGCCGCCCGAAAGCAGACCGACCTTGGCGTTGAGGCGCGTGTCCAGACCAAGGTCCAGACGCTTGAGCAGCTCGACGTACTCGTCCTTCTCGGCCTTGGTGACGCCCCACGAAAGACCGCGACGCTGACCGCGACGCTTGGCGAGGGCCAGGTTCTCGGCAATCTGCATGTCGGCAGCGGTGCCGCGCATGGGGTCCTGGAACACGCGGCCCAGGTACTTGGCGCGCTGCGACTCGCTCAGGCGCGAGATGTCGGTGCCGTCGAGCTCAATAACGCCCGAATCGAGCGGGTACACGCCGGCGATCATGTTGAGCAGCGTGGACTTGCCGGCGCCGTTGCCGCCGATCACGGTTACAAAGTCGCCGTCATTGAGGGTGAGGTCGACGCCGGTGAGGGCGCGCTTCTCGGTGACGGTACCCTTGTTAAAGGTCTTCTTGACGTGCGAAAGCTTAAGCATCTGCCTCATCTCCCCTCGTATAGGAGCTGCGGAGCTTGTAGCGCTCCCAAACCACGGGCACGCACAGGGCCACGGCGACGATCACGGCGGAGAGCAGCTTCATGTCGTTGGCATCCATGCCCAGCTGCAGCACGATGGCGCGGATAAGGAAGTACACCACGGAGCCAAAGACGGCGGAGGCAAGACGGACGCTAAACTGCGTGAGGCCGCCGGGCAGCAGACGGCCGAGCACCTCGCCGATAACAATGGCGGCAAGACCGATAACGATGGCAC
>USHT01000148.1 GCA_900554455.1 uncultured Collinsella sp. | reverse complement strand
GAGAGGGGGATGGCTCCGTGCCCGCCTTGCCCGCGCTGGTCTTGGAGGTTTGCCTCCAGTTTATTGTGTGCCACGTGGACTCCCTTAGACATCCGGTTATCTGTCTAGGACAGATAACCTTTATGCCGTCTTTATACATACAAGAGCAGTTTGGCACATCGGGTTATTTTAGACAATAATCCTCAGCTGGGGATTATTTATCTACGCAGGTAGCATTTCAAAGCAGGGGCTTTTAAGCACGCACTGTCTGGGCGATGCCAGCTTTGGCGCTTGCGCGTTTGCCGGCGAGTTCGCAAAAGAGCGCACCGCCGATGATAAGTGCGGCGCCCATCAGGCGGACCGGTGTTATGGCTTCGCCCAAAAGGACGGCCGAGAACACGACGGCCGAAAGCGGCTCGAGGTAGCCGACGACCGCGACGGTCTGCACGGGCAGTTTGGCGACGGCACTAAAGTAGAGCAGACAACCGAGTCCGGTGTTGACGACGCCGAGCATGACGACGGCGCGCCAATCAATGCTGGCGGCGACACCGGCGGACAGGAATGAGGGAGCGCCCTGCGTGATGAGCGTGAGGACCAGCGCGGTCACAAAAGCGGCGCTCACCTGGAGCGCGGAGTTCTCGAGACCTTCGATGTGCGGCGCACCCTTGCTAGCGATGACCATCAGCGCATAGCAAAATGCCGAGGCGATACCGCAGACGATACCCGCAATGGGCATATTGCCGCCTAGACCTTGCGCTGCAATGAGAAAAGCACCGCAAGCAACGGCGATAAAGCCGGCGATTTTGCCGCCGGTCAGCTTTTCGCCAAAGATGAGCGGGGAGAGCGCCATGACAATGATGGGGCCGCAGTAGTACAGCAGCGAGGATACGCCGACGCCGATCGTCTGGTAGGCGCGGAACAGAAAAATCCAGCTGGCGCCCAGCGCGGCTCCCGAAAGGAGGAGGGCTGCGGCTTCGCGGAGGCGAGATGGCGCCTGCAACTTATGGCGTTGGGTGATGGCGAGGATGGTGACAAGCGAGAGTGCGCCCAAAAACGTGCGTAGTAGCACGATATCGGAGCTCGGCAACGCGATGGCAGAGGCGATGATGCCGTTGGAGCCAAACAATAGCAATGCTGCTAAGTACGTAAACAGTCCGTTGTTCATGCGCTGACATCCCTTCTATATCCGAGCATGTTCACTATGGGTGAACTGGCTTTAGAAGAAAAGCGAATATAATGCATAGATAACATGACAAAAGCTCATGCATAGGTGGAGGGGTGCCGTGGAAACGAATGTTCAAAAGATGCAGGTGCTGCTCGAGACCGTGCGCGCCGGAAGCTTTACGCGTGCTGCCGAGCGCCTGAGCTATTCGCAGTCGGGCGTGAGCCGTATGGTGGCCGATCTTGAGGCCGATTGGGGCTTTAAGGTGCTCGACCGCAGTCGCGAGGGCGTGGCTCTTTCTGCCGATGGGCGGCAGGTCATGCCGGCTGTCGAAGCGCTCTGTGAGGAATTCACTCGCTTGCAGCGACGGGTGGATGAGATGCGCGGG
Organism: uncultured Collinsella sp.; assembly: GCA_900554455.1. Classification (GTDB taxonomy): domain Bacteria; phylum Actinomycetota; class Coriobacteriia; order Coriobacteriales; family Coriobacteriaceae; genus Collinsella. The sequence goes on along the minus strand of USHT01000148.1, from coordinate 2,451 downwards.
CTCATGCGCGGCAAAATCTGTATCGGTACGTTTTCGAGCGTGGCGACCCACGTGCTGCCGCCGGTGATTGCGCGCTTTCGCGCCGATCACCCGGACGTCGATTACGAGTTGCTGATGGGCGATTACTCAGAGATTGAACAATGGGTGGCTGAGGGTCGTTGTGACCTGGGCTTTATCCCGCGCGAGCCACGCGGCGCCGGCATGGCGTCGCGACCGTTGGTGCAAGACGAGCTGATGGCCGTGGTGCCAGCGGACTCCTCGCTTGCCACCGCGGAGGTCGTTTCCCTTGCCGATTTGGCCAACGAGCAGTTTATCCTGCTGGAACGCGGTAGCGACGACGAGATTACGCCGCTGTTTCGCCGCGCGGGCCTGGCGGTGCGCTCTAAGCTGTCGACCTGGGATGACTATGCGATTATGGCCATGGTCGAGGACGGCCTGGGCGTGAGCATTCTTCCCGCGCTCATCTTGCGCCGCTGCCAGTTCGATGTTGCCGTGCGCCCACTCGAGGGGCATCCCCATCGGCAGATCAACGCCATATATCGAACGGCCGACGTTTCGCTTGCCGCTGCTCGATTCCTTGAATACCTCTAAACGCGTGCATGTCATTGTCCGCTTTGGGCAAATCTCGGAGTCCGGTACATTTTCTTATGAAATTGAACTATCGAATGAGGTGCCGCGTTATACTGCTTGCTAAATTGAACCTTGGTTCAATTCGTGTTCTATAAATTGAACTTTGCCAGCAAGGAGGTTCTAGTGGCCCAAGAGACGTTTAGCGATCGCCTGCGACAGGCTATGTCCGATCGCGACGTTCGCCAGTCGGACGTGATCCGCGCATCGGAGATGCTCGGCAAAAAACTCGGCAAGAGTCAGATGAGCCAATATGTGAGCGGCAAGACGATTCCGCGGCGCGATGTGGCTGAGCTGCTCGCCCGTATTTTGGAGGTCGATGTTACCTGGCTGCTCGCCGGCGACGCCGATCAAGGCGAGGCATCATCACCCCGCAACGATTCCAAGCCCGAACCCCATCCCTCAGCTCAAATTGCAAGGAGCACCACCATGCGTACTTTTTCTAAATCCACCAAACTCGACAACGTCCTGTATGACGTGCGCGGTCCCGTCGTCGACGAGGCCGCCCGTATGGAGGACGAGGGCGAGCGCATCCTCAAGCTCAATATCGGCAACCCGGCGCCCTTCGGTTTCCGCACACCCGATGAGGTCATCAAGGACATGCGCCAGCAGCTGCCCGACTGCGAAGGCTATTCCAACTCGCGTGGCCTGTTCTCCGCGCGCAAGGCGATCATGCAGTATTCGCAGATCAAGGGCCTGCCCAATGTTCAGATGGAGCATATCTACACGGGCAACGGCGTGTCCGAGCTCATTCAGCTTTCGATGAACGCGCTGCTCGACAATGGCGACGAGATTCTGATCCCCAGCCCCGACTATCCGCTCTGGACGGCGTGCGCAACCCTTGCCGGCGGTCATCCCGTACATTATCTGTGTGATGAGCAGGCGGATTGGTATCCCGACTTGGAGGATATGGAGTCCAAGATTACGAGTGCGACCAAAGCCCTCGTCATCATCAACCCCAACAACCCCACGGGTTCTGTCTATCCGCGCGAGGTGCTCGAGGGCATCGTCGAGATTGCGCGCAGGCATCAGCTGATGATCTTTGCCGATGAGATCTACGACCGCCTGTGCATGGACGGCTACGAGCACGTCTCGATTGCCTCGCTCGCCCCCGACCTGCCCTGCGTTACCTTTAGCGGTCTGTCCAAGTCTCACATGATTGCGGGCTATCGTATTGGCTGGATGGTGCTTTCGGGCAACCAGCGCTGCATGAGCGACTTCATCATGGGCGTCAACATGCTCTCGAACATGCGCCTGTGCTCCAACGTGCCGGCTCAGTCGATCGTTCAGACGGCACTCGGTGGTCATCAGTCCGTTAACGACTACATCCGTCCCGGCGGCCGTGTCTACGAGCAGCGCAACTTTGTGTATGAGGCGCTCAACAAGATTGACGGCATCTCGGTGGTTAAGCCGCGTGCGGCGTTCTACATCTTCCCCAAGATGGATGTGAAGAAGTTCAACATCACCGATGACGAGCAGTTCGCCCTTGACCTGCTGCACGAGAAGAAGATCCTGATCACGCGCGGCGGCGGCTTCAACTGGGCTGAGCCCGACCACTTCCGCATCGTGTACCTGCCGCGCATGGAAGTACTCAAAGAGTCCCTCGAAGACCTCGCCGACTTCTTCGACCATTACCGCCAAGCGTAGGGGATTAGGTATCTGCCGCCGCAAGAATCGAGGCGTCGCAGGATAGACATACGACAGCGAGCGAGCCGCATTTGCGCCAAGGTGACGCGAAATGAGAGGGCGCTGACCTTCTGGTCGCGCCCTCGAAATTGAACGTCAGATTGGCGTGAATGCGGCCCGCGCAGCGTCAACGAGCCC
>USHT01000147.1 GCA_900554455.1 uncultured Collinsella sp. | reverse complement strand
GGCGTGCAACCGGCGGATTCTGGCCTGCGCCTGGAGTCGCGTAAACGCGAGACGCTCGCCCAGCTTTCCTATACCGAGCTCACGCGCTCGCTTATCCATAGCTTTATCGGATCGAACCAGCCGCACCGCGCGCAGGTTGAGGCGCTCGACGCCTTGGCCGATCACCAGAGTGTCTTGGCGGTTATGGGAACGGGCCGCGGCAAGTCGCTCATCTTCCATGTGCATGCCGCGCGTGAGGCGGTGCTTCGCGGACGTGCGAGCATCTTTGTCTATCCGCTGCGTGCGCTTGTTGCCGACCAGGCCTATCACCTCTCGTCGACGATGGCATCGCTTGGCATTGGCGTTGGCGTGCTGACCGGCGAGACCGTGGAGGCCGCACGCGATGACGTGTTCGCCGGCCTAGCTTCGGGCCGCACCGGTATCGTGCTCACGACGCCCGAGTTCCTATCTATCCACCGTGACCGCTTCGCGCGTTCGGGCCGCATCGGCTTTGTCGTTATCGATGAGGCGCATCATGCCGGTCTTGCCAAGGGCGGCGACCGCAGCGCCTATCTCGACATGCCCGATATCCTCAAAGCCCTGGGCGACCCGGTCGTTATGGCTGCGACGGCCACCGCGACGGCTCCGGTCGTGGCCGAGCTTGCCCGCATGCTGCCGATCACTCGCACGGTGGTCGACGAGACGGTGCGCGAGAACCTGCAGCTCGAGGACGACCGTGATCTTGCAAGTCGCGAGAACCGTTTGGTGTCGATTGTGGCGACGGGGGAAAAGACCGTCATCTACGTCAATTCGCGCGACCAGTCCGTGGCGCTCGCCAAGACGTTGCGCAAGCGTGTGCCCGATTGCGCAACCCATATCGCGTTCTATAACGCGGGGCTTGCGCGTTCCGATCGCCGTCGCGTGGAGGAAGCATTCCGAGACGGAAGCCTCAGCTGCATCGTTTCGACCTCCGCCTTTGGCGAGGGCGTCAACCTGCCCGATATCCGCCATGTCGTGCTCTACCACATGCCGTTTGGCGCCATTGAGTTCAACCAGATGAGCGGGCGTGCCGGTCGTGACGGACAGCCCGCCGTGATCCATCTGCTCTATTCGTCGCGCGACGCCCGCATTAACGAGCGCCTGCTCGACTGCTATGCGCCCGAGCGCGACGAGCTCGTCACGCTCTATCGCGCACTGCAGACCATGTGGCGCTCCAACCGCGGCAAAACCGGGGACGATTCCTTTAGCGCGAGCGATATCGACATCGCGCAGATGTGCCTTGCCATCGATGCTCGCACGCCGGTCGACGAGCGTTCGGTGGAAAGCGGCCTGGGAATCTTCGAAGAGCTTGGTTTCTGTCGCGTTTCGGGGTTTGACGACTCCCGTCGCATCGCGATGGCCGAAAACCCCGGCCGCGTGCAATTGAGCAGGTCAATTCGCTATTTGGAGGGCTTGCGCTCGCGCATGGAGTTTTCGGCTTTCCGGAGCTGGGCGCTCGATTCGTGCGCTTCTGATATGCTAGCCAAAGTTAACCGCCCGATCGTACCGCGGGCCTAGGGGAAGGGAACCTCGATGGATGCCGCAGCCCGTACCGCCCATGATTCCACCCTCCAGCCGTTCTCGGAGATGGAGCACTATAAGCATGCTGATGAGCTGCCGCCCGAGATTATGGCGGACAGCTACGACAAGCTGGAGCGCCTGTGCCTCAAATATATGAATGAGGACGACTTTTCTAAGGTTGAGCAGGCCTACTGCTTTGCCGCCGAGAAGCACTGCAACCAAAAGCGCCGCTCGGGCGAGATGTACATTAACCATCCCGTCGAGGTTGCCATCATTTTGGCCGATCTCAAGATGGACTGCGATGTGGTGTGTGCCGCGCTACTGCACGATACCGTCGAGGATACCGAGACCTCGCTCACCGATGTTTCCGGCCTGTTTGGCGATACGGTGGCCGAGCTCGTCGATGGCGTGACCAAGCTCACCAACATCGAAGTCGACAGCATGGACGAGAAGCAGGCCCTCACGCTGCGCAAGATGTTCCTCGCCATGTCCAAGGACATTCGCGTCATCATCGTTAAACTTGCCGACCGTCTGCACAACATGCGAACGCTGGCAGCCCTGCACGAGGATCGTCGCCTGTTTAAGGCTCGCGAGACCATGGACGTGTACGCGCCCTTGGCCGACCGTCTGGGCATGAGCTCTATTAAGTGGGAGCTCGAGGACCTGTCTTTCTTCTACCTGGAGCCCGATGCCTACCAGCGCATCGCGCGCATGGTGGCTGAGTCGCGCGAGGTCCGCGAGCGCTACCTTGCCGAGACCATCAAGACGCTTACCGATGAGCTCAACCGCATTGGTCTGGAGGACTTCCAGATCAACGGCCGCTCCAAGCACTATTGGTCCATCTATCAAAAGATGAAGCGCAAGGGCAAGGAATTCTCCGAGATCTACGACCTGGTGGCGCTGCGCGTTATTACCCATTCGGTGCGCGATTGCTACTCCACGCTCGGCGCGGTGCACACGCTGTGGCACCCCATGCCCGGTCGCTTTAAAGACTATATCGCCATGCCCAAGGTCAATAACTACCAGTCGCTCCACACGACGGTCATCGGCCCCACGGCTCGCCCGCTCGAGATTCAGATTCGAACCTACGAGATGCATGAGCAGGCCGAGTACGGCATTGCCGCCCACTGGCTATATAAGAAGTCGGGCGGATCGTCTGCTTCCAAGACCAATGACGCTCAACGTTTGGACGACCAGATCAACTGGCTCAAGCATTCGCTCGATTGGGCGGCTTCCGACGAGATCACCGATGCCAAGGAATACCTGCACTCGCTGAAGGTTGACCTGTTTGACCAGGAGATTTTTGTCTTTACGCCCAAGGGCGAGGTCATGGCGCTTCGTGCCGGCTCCACGCCGCTCGACTTTGCCTACGCCGTTCACACCGAGGTGGGAAACCATTGCGTCGGCGCCAAAATCAACGGTGCGGTGGCTCCGCTCACGCACGAGATTAAGACGGGTGACCGTGTCGAGATTCTGACTAACAAGAGTTCCAAGCCGTCGCGTGATTGGCTCAAGATCGTTAAGACACCTTCCGCCAAGTCAAAGATCCGCCGCTATTTTGCCGCCGCGACCAAAGACGATGACGCTGCTGCTGGTCGCGATATGCTGGCCAAGGACCTGCGTAAGCGTGGCTATGGCATTTCTACGCCGCGTTCGACGCGTGCGCTCAACGCCGTGGCGGAGCAGTTTAACTTCAAGCAGCTCGAGGACCTGTTTGCCGCCGTCGGCGCCGGCAAGGTTGCCCCGCGCGCTGTGGGCAATAAGGTCGAGCAAATCTTGGACCCCAAGCCCGAGGAACAGCTCACCAAGGCCGAGGCTATCGCCGAGGTCGTGAAACAGCCTGCTCGCGGCTCCAACCGCAAGCCGCAAAAGCGCGGCAAGAGCGCCAGTAACGGCATTATCGTCAAGGGCGAGAGCAACAGCGGCCTGCTAGTCCGTCTAGCGCATTGCTGCAATCCGGTGACGGGCGACGATATCGTCGGCTTCATCACGCGTGGCCGAGGTGTCTCGGTGCATCGCGCCAACTGCCCCAACGTCAAGGGCCTCATGGAGCACCCCGAGCGCATGATTGACGTAGAGTGGGATGGTGCTGCCGACACTCTCTTCCAGGTCGAGATCGTGGTCGAGTGCCTGGACCGCATGGGCCTGCTCAAGGACGTCACCATTGCCATTGGCGATGCAGGCGGCAATATCCTTTCCGCCGCCACCTCGACCAACCGCGAGGGTATTGCGACCCTGCGCTTTATGGTCGAGATTTCGGATGCGAGCGGCCTGGATCCGCTGCTGGCTTCCATCAGCAGCGTCGACTCGGTCTACGACGCTCGCCGTCTTATGCCCGGCGAGGGCGGAGCGCAACTCAAGCGCCGTGTGTAGGTGCGAGAGCCTCTCAGCATCATAGATATTGGTTACGTTCGAGGCATCGTTTGGTGCCTCGAACGTATTTTAGAAGGAGGGTATGCGCATGGACGATATGACTTTGGACCTGACACCCCGAGGCGCGGCTTCGATTGAGGCGCTCGTCAACGGCCCGATTCAGACTAACAGCTACGCCGTGATTTCGAA
>USHT01000146.1 GCA_900554455.1 uncultured Collinsella sp. | reverse complement strand
GGCGAAGCACTCGGTGTCGTCGGAGAGCAGCATAGCGCCCAGGTTGCCGTGGCCCAGACCGACCTTGCGGTCCTCGGCGACGGAGCCGGGAACGGTGAAGGCCTGGATGCCCTCGCCGATGATGGCGGCAGCCTCAGAAGCGGACTTGGCGCCACGCTTGACAGCGAGAGCGCAGCCGAGGGTGTAGGCCCACTCGGCGTTCTGGAAGGCGATGGACTGGGTGTTGTTGACGATCTCACGCGGGTTGAAGCCCTTGTCGGTGCAGATCTGCAGAGCTTCCTCGAGGGAGGCGATGCCGTTGTCGGCGAGGCACTTGTTGATCTTGTCAGCGCGGCGCTCGTAACCTTCGAACGTAACAGTCATAGTTATTTCCCTCCCTTTCTACTCGTGAACCGGGAACACGCTGGCGACGGAGTGAGTCTCCTCGTCGGTGCGCGGGTCGATGTACTTGGCAGCGTTCTCCCACTGACCATAGTGGCCCATAGCGCCAGCGATGGCCTCCTCGGGGGTCTTGCCGGCCTTGACGGCGTCGGTGAACTTGCCGAGGTTCAGGAACTCGAATGCGATGATCTCGTTCTTGTCGTTGAGAGCCATGCGGGTGACGTAGCCCTGAGCGAGCTCGAGGTAACGAGCGCCCTTGGCCTTGGTGCCGAACATGGTGCCGACCTGAGAGCGAAGGCCCTTGCCGAGGTCGTCGAGGGAGGCGCCCACGGGCAGGCCGCCCTCGGAGAACGCGGTCTGGCTGCGGCCGTAAACGATCTGCAGGAAGATCTCGCGCATAGCAACGTTGATGGCGTCGCAGACGAGGTCGGTGTTGAGGGCCTCGAGGATGGTCTTACCGGGAAGGATCTCGGAAGCCATGGCGGCAGAGTGGGTCATGCCCGAGCAGCCGATGGTCTCAACGAGGGCCTCCTCGATGATGCCGTCCTTGACGTTCAGCGTGAGCTTGCAGGCGCCCTGCTGAGGTGCGCACCAACCCACACCGTGCGTAAGACCGGAGATGTCGGAAATCTCCTTAGCCTGGACCCACTTGCCCTCCTCGGGGATGGGTGCGGGGCCGTGGTATGCACCCTTGGCAACGGGGCACATGTTCTCCACTTCCTGTGAGTACTGCATGCCTCTCCTCTCTATCGTGTTGGCGTCCCGTCTGGGGGTCGTGGCTGGCGATTGCCGGGCGACCCTTCGAAAGGGACATGACATGCAGCCCCTATAATACCGCGAAATGCACGGAATATTCGGCGAACGGCTCAGTTTTCGTAGCGAGAAGTCCGGAAGTTTTAATTGAAACGATTTAACTCTATGTTCTGTGGTCGCGAACTTCCGTAGAGGGGGTCCGTTTTGGGCAAGCTTTTGGCCGGCTCTTGTAAGTGTTGCAGGGGTTGACCTGTTGCAACGGTGCCGTTCGCCGCCCGTTTACTGCCTTTGGCCGCGCGAGTGTATTGTTTTGCGTGAATGTTTTGATGGCACGCTTCAATCGTGCTGCATTGGATGGCAAGCAGATCCCGGCGAAGGGAGCGCCATGCAGCGCGTTTGGAGAACGGTTACCGGCTTTTACCATGTCTGTGCCCGCGGTATGGGCAAGCAGCTCATCTTTGAGGGCGATGAAGACCGGTGGGAGTTCTTGGAGCTGATGCGCGAGTGCTGCCGCGAGGAGGGTGTGACGGTTATTGCTTGGTGCCTTATGGGCAATCACGTGCATTTGGTGCTTGCAGATTACGAGGACAGGATGAGCGCGGCGATGCACCGACTGCTTTTGACGTACGCGCGGCGGTTCAATAAACGCACGGGGCGCACAGGTCATCTGTTCCAGAACCGTTTTGACCGGCGCTCGCTCGATACCGACTGGCAGGTGATGGAGGCTATTCGCTCCGTTCACGCCGATCCGCAGGAGGCGGGCGTTGGCCTAATCGAGCGTTATCCCTGGAGCAGCTTTGCGGAGCATTTACGCGCTTACGACGGTGATGCGGCTGATGTCGCGAGGGGATTTTCTGATCCTTCCTGCGTGCTTGAGCTTTTTGGTTCTGCCGAGGGCTTTATTGCCTATTCGCTTTCGACGCCCGACGGCAGTGAGCCAGCGCTGTGCGATATGAAAGAGACGGAATGGGAACGCCACGCCTTTGCCGACAAGATGGCGAAGCGCCTGGGCGTGCCGCTCAACGAACTCAAGACCGTTGCGCCCTCGCGGCGAGACAGAATCATTTTCGCTCTGCACGATGGCGGCTACACGGTGCGCGAGGTCGAACGGTATACGGGAATCAGCAAGAGTACCGTATCTCGTATCGTGCGCGCTTATGCGCGGGTGAAGGTACAGGCTGAGCTCTCGGAATAGAAAATGGCCGAACCACTCTTGTCAAGCGATTCGGCCAACAAAAATCTTAAGATTTGGGACAAGTTCTACTGATTATTTTGTCCCGTGAGCATGCCGTCGAGGGTGCGCCAGGCGAGCTCGGCGCATTTGACGCGGGCGGGCATGTGCGAGATGTCCTGGAGCTGGGCGGCTTCGTCCAGGTCTTCCAGGTCCTCCTCGGAGAGCTTCTCGCCGCGGATCATGGCGAGGAAGAGTCCCGCCAAGCGACGTGCCTCCTCGACGGTCTCGCCGGTGATGAGGTCGGCCATGATGTCGGCGCTGGCCTGGCTTATGGCGCAGCCGTGCCCGGTAAACGAGGCTTCCTCGATTACATCGTTCTCGACACGCAGCTGCAAGGTGAGCTCGTCGCCGCAGCTGGGGTTGATGCCGTCGTGCTCGTGCGTGGGAGCATCCATCTCGTACTTATAGTCGGGGTGCGAGTTATGCTCCATAAATGTGGTGGAGGTGTACAGATTACCCATTGAACGTGCTCCAAACGTGATGCAGGCCGGCGATGAACTTGTCGATGTCGGCCTTGTCGTTGTAGAAGGCCACGCTGGCGCGGCAGCAGGCGAGGTTCTCGACGCCCAGCCAGGTGAGTAGCGGCTGCGCGCAGTGGTGACCGGCGCGGATGCAGACGCCGTCCATGTCCATGATGCTCGCGACGTCGTGCGGGTGGATGCCCTTGACGTTAAAGCTCACAACGCCGTGGTGGTTGTCCCAATAGATGGAGCCGATGATCTGGACAAAGTCGAGCTGCATGAGCTCGCCCATCAGGTAGTGGACGAGTGCCTGCTCGCGGGCCTGAATGTTCTCGTAACCCACCGTGTTGACCAGGTAATCAAGGGCGGCGCCCGTGGCGAAGATGCCGGCGGCGTCCTGCGTGCCGGCCTCGAACTTCTCGGGGACGGGCGCCCAGACGGCGTCCTGCTCGGTGACAGAGTCGATCATTTCGCCGCCGGTGAGCATGGGCGGCATGGCGTTGAGCAGGTCCATCTTGCCCCACAGCACGCCGATGCCCATGGGGCCCATGGCCTTGTGTGCGCTAAAGGCAAAGAAGTCGGCTCCCAGGTCGGCCACATCGACCGGCATGTGCGGCAGCGACTGCGCGCCGTCGACGACCAGATAGCCGCCGTACTTGTGCACGAGCTTGCCGAGGTTCTTGACCGGGTTCTCGACGCCCAGCACGTTAGAAACCTGACCCACGGCCAGAATCTTGGTCTTGGGACCAACCTTGGCAAGAACCTCCTCGGTGGTGAGCTGGCCGGTCTTAGTGGGGTAGAGGTAGACGAGCTTGGCGCCGGTTTCGCGGCAGACCTGCTGCCACGGGATTAGGTTGGAGTGGTGCTCCATGATGGTGATGACGACCTCGTCACCGGGCTCGAGCACCGTGGGTGCAAAGCTCTTGGCGACCAGGTTGAGCGACTCGCTCGTGTTGCGGGTGAAGACGACCTCATTGGCCTGGGCGGCGCCGATGAGGTCGGCAATCTGCTGGCGGACCTTGGCGATGGCATCGGTGGCCTCGACGGACAATGAGTACAGGCCGCGCAGCGGGTTGGCGTTCATGCGCTGGTAGAAGTCGCGCTCGGCGTCGAGCACGCAGGCGGGACGCTGCGCGGTGGCGGCACTATCGAGGAAGGCGATCTCGGGATGCTGCTGGAACAGCGGGAACTGCGCCTTGTAGGGATTAGTCTCTATGTCCACGGTGGGCCAGCCGCGCGAAGCCTCGTCGCTGGCGTCGAGCTCCATGGGCTCGGGAGCGGTGCAGGTATCGCATTT
>USHT01000145.1 GCA_900554455.1 uncultured Collinsella sp. | reverse complement strand
CATCAGCGGCGTGGCAAAGTGTAGCGCTTGCACCAGCACCAGCCCGGCCACCGCCGTGACGAGATAGACGCGCAGGGCGGTCTCCCAATCCACATCCTTGGCCCCCAGCCCGACGAGCGCAGCCAGGAAAAACCACTGGTCGCCGCCGTACCAGGCCGAAAACGCCGTGTAGACCAGCACAACGGCGATAAGCACCTTCTGCCAGCGGGCCTCGTACCCGGTCAGCAGGATAATTTTCCCGGCCAGAAGCAGTACGGCGCACCCGGTCAGCCCCAGCCGCATGATGCGGCTGAAACCCGGCAGCGTATCCTGTACGTTGGAGCTGAACACCTCGCTCAGCACCAGCAACAGCGCCAGCCCCGTGCAGTAGACGCGCGACGCCAGCGGCTTGTATTTATGGTAAAGCATAGATGAATCCTTTCAAATCAAGTGAAAACATTATAGCATACATAATAAAAAAAGAAAAGTAGGGGCGCATTCCATATGCGCCCGCTGGCAGAACGCAAAGAAAAAACTTGCAACCTGTCAGAATAAAGCGTAAAATTATAGCGAATGGGTTTCACGCTCATTCGCTATCTTTGTAAATGAGGGAGAATCACCCATGATCGAACTGCAACACCTGACCAAGCGCTTTGCCACGCAGGGCGGCACGGTCGTCGCGCTGAACGACATCAACCTGACGATCCGGGATGGCGACGTCTACGGCATCATCGGTATGTCGGGCGCCGGAAAATCAACGCTGGTACGCTGCATCAATATGCTGGAGCGCCCGGACGAGGGAAATGTTATCGTCAACGGCAAGCAGATGCAGGACCTGCGCGCCGCCGACCTGCGCGCGGCCCGGCGTGAGATCACCATGATTTTTCAGCAGTTCAACCTGCTGATGCAGCGCACCTGCCTGCGGAACGTCTGCTTTCCCATGGAGCTGGCGGGCGTAAAGAAGGCCGAGGCGGAGCAGCGCGCCCGTGCGCTGCTGGAGCTGGTAGGACTGCCCGACAAGGCGGATTCCTACCCGGCCCAGCTGTCCGGCGGCCAGCAGCAGCGTGTCGCCATCGCCCGCGCACTGGCCAAGAATCCCAAGTTGCTTCTGTGCGACGAGCCCACGGGTGCACTCGACTACAAAACCGGCAAGCAGATCTTGCAGTTGCTACAGGACACCTGCCGCAAGCAGGGCATCACGGTCATCATCATCACCCATAACTCCGCGCTGGCGCCCATGGCCGATCGCCTGATCCGCTTTAAGAGCGGCCGCGTGGAGAGCGAGACGGTCCAGCAAAATCCCGTGTCTATCGAGACGATCGAGTGGTAGCGCCCATGGACCAAGATCGCCAAAACAGCCTACGCCGCGACGCACAGAACACGGAGCGCGAGCAGGATTTTACGACCTACCGCACTGCCCAAAGCTCAAACGATATGGTGCCGACGGTTTTTCGCCGTGGCATCTACCGCACGATTCGTGGCAGTCTTAAGCGCTTCCTATCTATCGTGGTCATCACCGCGCTTGGCGTGAGCGTGATGTGCGGCCTTAAGGCGGGTTGCGAGGACCTGTGCGATTCGGTTGACGCCTACTTCGACCAGCAAAATGTCTATGACATTAACGTGCAGTCGACCTATGGCCTGACTGACGATGATCTCGACGCCATCCAAGAGGTCGATGGCGTCGAAACGGCCGAGGGCATCTACACCGAGACCGCCTACACCGCCGTGGGCACAACGCGCGAGCGCGTGGTCGTGCAAAGTCTCTCCAAGGAGAATATCGATCAGCCAGTGCTCGTGAACGGCGATTTGCCCGAGAGCGCCGATGAGGTCGCGGTGACTTCGAAGTTCCTGAAGGCTTCGGGCAAAAAGCTCGGCGATACGGTGAGCTTTGCTGCCAACGATGCGAGCTCGTCGAACCAAAGCGCCAAGGATCAGTTTGCCGATGGCGATTACACCATCACGGCCGAGGTTCTCGATCCCACTGATGTGAGCTCCGACTCGACGGTCAACGCCTTCCGTGCCGCCTCGGCGGCGGACTATAAGTTCTATGTGAGCGAGGACGCCGCGACATCTTCTTCCTACTCCGCGGTCCACGTGGTCGTCGAGGGAGCCAAGGATCTCAACTCATATTCGGATGCCTACGCGGCAAAGATCAATGAGGTCAAGGGCAATATAGAGAAGATCCGCGAGGAGCGTGAGAAGGCGCGCGCTCAGGAGCTGACGGTCGACACGCCGGCAAGCCTTGACGCGGCCGAGCGCCAGGCGGAGATGCTCTTTGGGGTTGAGCAGAGAAACATCGATCGCATGGCCGAAGGCAGCGAAGAGCGCGCCCAGGCGCAGGCCGATTTGGACCAGCGTCGCGCCGCTGCCGACCAGCAGTTCGCCGATGCCCGCGCCGAGCTTTCCGACCTGGGCGAATGCACCTGGTACATCCAGGACCGCGGCAATATCGCAAGCTACTCGAGCGTGGAAAGCGATAGCTCGTCAATTGAGGCCATCGCCACGGTGTTCCCGTTCATCTTCTTTATCGTCGCCGTGCTCATCAGCCTCACCACCGCCACGCGTATGGTCGAGGAGGAACGCACACTCATCGGCCTGTATAAGGCGCTCGGTTATTCGCGCGGGCGCATCCTGTCCAAATACGTGGACTACGCGCTGTGGGCGTGTCTGATTGGTGGCGTGCTCGGCAACATCATCGGATTTGTGGGCCTGCCGCTGTTCCTGTTTACGGTGTTCGACGACATGTACTCGCTGCCCCAGATGCTGCTTTCGTACGACATCGTGTCGTCGCTCGTGTCGGTGGCGCTGTTTGCCGTGGGCGTGGTGGGCGCTACGATTATCGCCTGCCGCCACGAGATGTCCGAGACCCCAGCCTCGCTTATGCGTCCCAAGGCCCCGCGTGCCGGCTCGCGCATCTTGCTCGAGCGCATCGGCTTTATCTGGCGCCGCATGGGCTTTTTGAACAAGGTGGCAGCGCGTAATCTGTTCCGCTACAAAAAGCGTGCCTTTATGACCATCTTCGGTATCGCCGGCTGCACGGCGCTCGTGATCTGCGGTATGGGCATCCGCGATACGTCGGTGGCGCTTTCGCCCAAGCAGTACGGGCATATCACGCGCTATGACCTGCTGGCGGTTGCCAATCCCGACGATTTTTCGCAGACGTGCGCGGCATTGGATGAGCGAAGCGCAGCCAAGGATTCCGACGTGACCGTGACTTCGACGCTGCCGATTATGACCGACAACGTCACCTTTACATTTGGCGGCAAGAGCGAGACCGTGCAGCTGATCGTGGTGCCCGATGACCGCACGAACGACCTGGACGACTACGCGCGTCTCGAGGATGAGTCCAAAGAGCCACTGTCTTTGCGTGACGGAGACGTGTATCTGAGCAAGAGTTCACAGCTGGTTCTTGGGATTCAGCCGGGCGACACGGCGCAGGTCCAGGATTCGTCGCTCAACGTCGCCAAGGTCAAAGTCAGCGACATCTCGCTCAACTATTTGGGCAACACGCTCTATATGACGCAGAGCACCTATGAGCGCGCGTTCGGTCGAAGCGTGCGCCTTAACGGCGTCTTTGTGCTGCTTAAGGGCTCATCTTCTGACCAGATTGCGTTTAGCAAGAATCTTAAGAGTGACGGTTGGCTCACCATCTCGAGCACGGCCGAACATTGGCAGAACTACGAGGCGAACTTCACTATCATCAATTCCGTCGTGGTGCTCGTGACCTTTATGGCGGCGTGCCTGTCGTTTGTGGTGGTGTTTACGCTGTCCAACACGAATATCTCCGAGCGCGAGCGCGAGCTGGCGACCATCAAGGTGCTGGGCTTCCGCCGTGGCGAGGTGCACCACTACGTCAACAAGGAGACATTGATCCTCACGGCGATTGGCGCCGCTCTGGGCGTGCCGCTGGGCGGCTTGCTGGCCGAGAGTTTTACGTACATTTTGCAGATGCCGTCGCTGTACTTTGACGTCGAGGTCGAGCCGCTAAGCTACGTGCTCGCCGTGGTGCTTTCCTTTGGCTTTACGTTTATCGTCAACCTCGCTACCAATCGTACCCTCAACAAGATCGACATGGTCGGCGCCCTCAAGAGCGCAGAGTAGCCTGTTCTGGGATTCAAACTGTAGCGAGCTGTGACGTGTCACAGCCGCTTTATTGCATAAACC
>USHT01000144.1 GCA_900554455.1 uncultured Collinsella sp. | reverse complement strand
CTCCCCCGCCTCGATATTCATGTGAAAGCGTGCGTCCAGATGCCCCGACTTCTCGGCACGCATGGCAAGCGCAGCTGTCAGCGCGAGCGAAACGATGGATCCTACGACCACGGCCAGCTCGGGGCCCACAAACATGGCAACGACCAGAGCCGCGCCGACAAACGACACGCCGGAGAGCAACGCCACGCCGGCAACACCGTGCAGACGCTCGCCCACACTCGCGGCATTGCCCTGGTCATCGGCAACACGGCCCGCAACCAGCACAATAAATAGCGGCATCACCACAAAGAACGGTGCGAGCTGCACCAGCTGAACGGTCGCTAGGTGAAGGGAATCCAAACCCACCAGGTCGGCAACGGACACCGTGGGGATGCCGATGGAGCCGTAGGGCGTGGGCACGCCGTTGGCCAGCAGGCAGATGAGCACGGCAGGCACGGCCTCAAAGCCCAGGCCCGCGAGCATGCCGGCGGGAATGGCGACAGCGGTACCGAAGCCGGCCATGCCCTCCATAAAGCCACCGAAGCACCAAGCCACGAGCAGCGCCAGCAGACGGCGGTCGCTGCTGATGGAGGTGATCATGCTGCCGATCACGTCCATGGCGCCCGTACGAACGCACAGGTTATACGTGAACACCGCGGCGATGATCACCAGGACGATGGGCCACAGAGCCATCAAAAAACCTTCGAGCGAGGCGGTCGCGATCTGCGCTGCCGGCAGGTGCCACCATGCGAAGGCAAGCAAGCACGAAAGGACAAACGATCCGATAGCGGCCTTCCAAGCTGGCCATTTAAAGCACAGCAGCATCACGACCAGCCAAATAATCGGCACAAGAGCCAGTAAGAATGCGGCGACGTCCATAGGTAGAAGCTCCTTGGTACCGCATGGGCGGCATCGGGGGTGTCACAAAACTTCAACAGGATACCGCACGTTTACCGACAAATTACAGCCGCCCGCCGAAATTATTGAACAATCCGTTCAAAAACACGAACGAACACCGTCGCGTCTATACTAAAGCGCAGCAATAGAAAGGACTCCGCTTTGAGCATCACGCCCCTCGATAGCATTCGCCGCGCCATCGCTCGCCGCAACGGCGTCTCCAACCCCGCTGCATCGAGAGACGGCGCCGCGAAGGCCCAGGGCGGCCGCATCGAGAACGGCCTGTTCCCCGCCTCCCACACGGCCGAAGAGCTCGCGCGCATCCAGGAGCTGAGCCAGCGCAACGCCGGCGGCCCCGACAGCAGCCAGGCCACGCGCCGTCGCCGGCGCGAACGCGATCGCAAGCCCGGCCCCGTCCGCCGCATGGTCAACGCTTGGTGGAACCGTCTGCTCGGTGCCGTCTACGGCGGCGGCTTCTCCATGCAGGAAGCGGAATACGAGGAGCACGCCACCAGTCGCGACTATCTTTGGAACACCCTCGGCACCGCCGTGTGGGGCTTGGCGTTTCCGCTGCTCACCATCGTGTCCACACAGCTCGTGGGCGCCGAAGAAGCCGGCAAGTTCTCCATCGCCTTTGTCACCGGCACGCTCATCATGATCGCATGCAACTACGGCGTGCGCAATTTCCAGGTCTCGGACATCGACGAAAAGACGTCCTTTGCCTCCTACCAGCTCAACCGCTGGCTTTGCGGAGCGCTCGCCCTAGGCTGCGGCCTCATGTATAGCAGCGCCCGCGGCTATGACGCGCAGATGGCGACGATCGGCCTGGGCGTCTACCTGTATAAGGTCATCGACGGCGTCGCCGACGTGTACGAAGGCCGCCTGCAGCAGGCCGACAAGCTCTACTTGGCTGGAATGAGTCAAACGCTACGCTCCGTCGGCGTCATCGCGGTCTTCAGCGTGGCGCTGTTCTTCACGCGTAGCATGCCCATCGCGGCTATGGCCATGGGCATCGCCGCGATCGCCTCGCTCGTGCTGGTCACCGCGCCGCTCGCCCTGCTCGAGACCGAAAAATCGCGCCGCGTAAGCCTGCGCGAGGTCGGCCACCTGTTTGTCCAGTGCGCCCCACTCTTTGGCGCGCTATTCCTGTTCAATCTTATCGAGAGCATGCCCAAGTTTGTGATGGAAGGAACACTGGCCTACAAATACCAGTTGTACTTTAATGCCCTGTTTTTTCCAGCTCAGGCTATTCTGTTGAGCATTGGATTTGTCTATAAACCGCAGCTCCTGCGCTTGTCGAGCATTTGGGCTAATCCTCGCAAGCGTCGTCGCTTTGACCTGATTATTGTTGCCGTTATGGCGCTGATCGTGGTCATCACCGGCGTGTGCGCCGCATTTATGGCAGGTCCCGGTATTCCCCTCATGAGCTTTATGTACGGTCTCAGCTTTGAACGCTACCGTACGCTGGCGCTGCTGATGGTCGTCGCCGGCGGCGTCACCGCGGCCATCGACTTTATCTACGCCATCATCACGGTGCTGCGCCATGCCGGCGACGTCACCAAGATCTACCTGATTTGCTTCGCCGTAAGCGTGGTGCTGCCGGTGATCCTGATTAAGCTGCTGGGTCTGATGGGCGCCGTGGTGAGCTACCTAGCCATCATGGCCCTACTGCTGGTACTGTTGATTATCGAGTACGCCCACATCCGCCAACGCATAGAGAGGGACCGGAATCCGTACGGCGCCTAATTGCGGCGATGGGAGAAGCTAATTTGCGGTGGAATCACCCCGGCTGGAGTCTCGTTGCGGACACGTAAAACTAAGTGAGTAGATTTTTACCGAATCCCCGACCACACCGACAGAGCACAAGTCTTTGACCTGCGGTTTTATTGAGGCAAATATGTTGGGTGCTCGGCATTTCCAAAAAAGTCTACTCACTTAGCCAGCGGGCAGCCAAATGATTATTTAATCCCCGTCCCAGAGAAATCAATTAGCGGGCAGAAGGGCAAAAGTAGTCAAAAAAGCCCCGTCCCAAATTAGCTACCACTTGCAACGATTATTCGCCCGGGTTGATGTTCGCGTAGAACTCCGCCCCATCATCGAGCCGCAGGATGCCCACGCGACCGAACTCGGAGCCGGTGGCGGCAGCGCAGTCGATGTCGATGCGATCGGGCACACCGGCGGCATCCTCGCCGCCCAGGCGCACGATCTGCCCGCGGCCCGACTCCTCGTCGAGCCCCGCAAGACCACCGACCTCGCAATAACGCCCGAGCGACACCGTTGGCGTGTGACCGCTCACAACGACCGGGCCCTTACCCTCGGTAGAAAGCAGCCCGGTCGGCACATCCCAATAGCCGTGACGAATCCACAGCAGCTCATCGGACGACTGTACCGCGAGCATCTGCTGCAGCAGCTCGCGATCGGCACCCACCGCTCCAACGCCATCGGCACAATCGACGCCATGCTCAAGCAAAAACGCGCGCGCCGCCTTCATCTCGATTCCAGCATGTACCAGCAGATACGGGCGCTCCTCGGTCTCGACCACCGCGTAGAGCGGCAGCGCGGCCATCCATCGCACGAGCTCCTCGTATGCCTCAAATTCCATGTCGTTGAGCTGCTCGCGCGTCGTCCAGCCACCGTTGATATCCCAGGTCTCGGCATCGAGCGGATCCTGACCAATGATGGCATCGAGCATGATCTGCTCGTGATTACCCTTGAGCACGTGGGCGTTGGGCAGCGAGCGCACGAGCTTAATAACGCCGACCGGATCGGGCCCGCGATCGATCATGTCGCCCAGCACGTACAGCGTGTCGTCGGACGTCAACGAGATCTTAGACAGGGCCTCGTCAAGCGCACGCACGTGCCCGTGAGCATCAGATGTCACATAGATCGCCATGGTACGCCTCTCCTTGCATTGCGGCCGAAGCCCGGTGCCGCAACTAAAACTTCAAGTTGAACTTAAACGTTACCCATTGTACTCCGTTGCAATAAAGCTGGAAAGGGTTTCCGAGCAGAGGCAAAGACGGCAGCCGTCTATGACGATATCGCGCACGCCCGCAATCCAACCCCATAAACCCACCATCTTTGGGTACAAATAACCACAGACAACTGACCGTGCCACGCCAACCACCCAGGAGCGGACACCATCTATGAACCAGATCCTTCTCTTTATCGGCCTCGTCATCATTTTGTGCCTGACCATCAAACCCGTCGGCAAAAAGCTCCCCTTCCCCACCCTGCTCATCTTTATCGCGCTCGGCAGGTCAGTCATTCGGTGCATTCTTAG
>USHT01000143.1 GCA_900554455.1 uncultured Collinsella sp. | reverse complement strand
TTTGCCGAATGATGACTCGATGGCGTCGTGGCGTTTGAGTTCGCGGCGCATGGTTTGCGAATTGAGCCAAGCGGCCTGCCAGCTTCGGATGGGATAGCGCGAATCGTCAAGTTCAAACTGCGCATAGCCGCAGGCGTTAATGATCGTCGTCCCACACGTGTGTTGGCGCTCCCGCTGAAAGTCGGGGCCGTAGCATTGGTGCACATGTCCGTGCACCATGTAGTCGGGACCCCAAGATTCAAGTGCCGTGTTAAAGCAGTCGAAACCCCGATGCGGCAAGTCGTCCAGATCACCCATGCCCGCAGCGGGGGCATGGGTGAGCAGGATGTCGCAGCCGCCGACCATCCGCACTTTTCGGGAGAGCTTGCGCACACGCTTGGCCATCTCGCGCTCGGTATACATGTTGGCCCCGTCGCGATAGCGCATGGAGCCGCCGAGGCCCGCGATGCGAATGCCTCGGTACGTGTATACGCTGTCTTCCACGCAGATACATCCGCCCGGCGCATGGCGCGCATAGCGGTCGTCGTGGTTGCCGCGCACGTAGATGAGCGGCTTGTTGATAACGGTGACCAAAAACTCAAGATAGTCAGGGTCTAGATCTCCGGCGGACAAAATCAGATCGACACCCTCAAAGCGCTCCTTACGAAAGCACTCCCAAAGGCATCGTTCTTCGGTATCGGCTATGGCAAGGATCTTCATAGGGCGGTGACTCCCGGCTCGTCGTCGAGCTGCGGAATGGTGCCCACCACGTTGTCTGCCAGCCAGTCCATCTCGACAATCTGCGTGCTCGGCAGTGGGGGAAAGCCCTCGATTTGCACCACGCCGTCCTGGCTGTGGAGCTCGCCGCCAAAGGGGTTGATGGAACCCTCGACGATGCCGTTGCGGAGCAGCTGTACCAGCTTACGCGTTTGATAGGGCAGGCCCGGGGCATAGCGGATATCGATGACGCCCGAGCTCATGCCGTACCAGTAGTTGACGGCGCGCACTTGGTTGTCATCGCTGGTCTCGTCCCACGTGCCGTGCAGAAGGCTGCGAACGATGAGCTCGTAGTAACGGCCCCAGTTCCATACCGGCATGGCGATGCCGGAAACCTTGCCATCGACCAGGCGGTGGAGTCCGTAGGCCGTGGGATCCTCCAGTGACTTAGACATATCGGCGCCAGTCATGACGCTCACGCCTTCGCGGCACATGGCCTCGGCAAGACCGCCGGCGGGCACATCGCCCCAGGTGAGGATAATTTGCGCGCGGGGGTCGAGCAGCGAGGCGCCGATGGCAAAGGCATTGATCTCGCTGAGCGCGCCGGATGCGAAGACCGACGCGTGGTAACCGATGCGGTGATTATCTGCCATGCTGGCCGCAAGGGCGCCCAGCAGGAACTTGGCCTCGTACATCTTTCCAAAGTATGAGCGAACGCTTTGGTGGGGGAGGCCAATGGAGCAGTTGAGGAACCGCACCTGGGGATATTCAACCGCCGCCCTGAGCGTGTATTCCATCAGGCGGTGCGAAGTCGAGAAGATGATGTTCGCCCCGTGTTTGACAGCGGTCTCCACGGCGGCATAGAACACGTCCGGATCGTGACAGTTCTCGAACGCCTCGGTGCGTACGATGCCGCCAAAGTGCTCATCGAGATACTGACGTCCCTGGTCGTGCAGGCTGTCCCAGCTCGACGTGGCGCAGGGGAATTCGTGGATGAAGGCGATACACAGGGGGTTGGCTGCCGAGTAGACGGTCTTGCCCATAAAGAAGTTGAGCACGCCGGAGGTGGACTTGGCGGGCGTCTCTTCCTCATTGACGCTCGGCGCCTCGACAAGATCGACCTTTTCCTCGTCACTTTTGCCGGCAATGACCAACTCGCGCCAAATCTTGCACAGGCGGTTGACGACGATATCCGTCGGCGTATCCAGCAGGCGGTCCTGGTTATACACGTTGAGATAGACGAGCATGGCGTCGGCCGGCGTAATGTCCAGGTGGTCGCCGCCTGCGCGAAGGTAGGCACGCTTAAAGAGCAGGAAAGTGTGGCGCAGGTAGTCGACCTTTTTCTGCGGCCATTTTTCGATAAGGTTCTGACCGAGCATCTTCGCGAGCGTTTCGTAGCTTCCCTCACGCGAGAACTCGATCTCGTATAGGGGGCAGACGTACCAAAACGCGCAGAATTCACCGTACAGACGGCTCTCGACCGAATTCCACTTGCCGGGGTAGAGACGGGTGACCTTGGCCGAGACCGTTGGGGCATCCAGGAATTTAAGGACGCTGACGCGCTTGTTGCCCTCCTGGACGTAGAACCGATGCATGAACTCGGTGACGATGACGGGGTCGCGATAGCCCTCGGTCACCTGGATGTCGTAGAGGTTGGACCACTTGCGGGCAAACTCGGTATTAAACGGCAACAGCGGCATAAAGTTGCACGCAAAGGCGGACTGACGGCCCTTGGTGACCGTGCCGACGACCATTTCGAGCGGAATATCCCGCAGGCCGACATTCTCTCGCTGACCTAAGGGGAGCTGAGCAACCAAGCTATCGAGGTCCGTAAGGTATGGATGCTCGCTTTGGCTAATGGCGCGTCGACGTCCTTGCTCGCCGCGCTTGCGTGCTTGACGATAGGCCTCTTCCATGGATTTGCTCCTTTAGTCGTTTAAACAACTATATGAACCATGGTACCATCGTCTCGGTCGCCCGAAAAGGGACAGTTCGCAAAGGACGGCCGGGCCATTAAGAAATGAACCGCTCATTTGCCCAGATAAAACCTGCCAAAATAAACCTGTCCCTTTTTGGCAGGTTAGGCAATGATGGGGGCGATAGCGCGGATGCAGGCGTCGGCTGCCGTGAAGGTGGTGCTGTCGTCGCTGACGATAAAGATGATCTTGCCCTTGATGCCAAAGACGCCGATCTCGTTAAAGAGCACGTACGGCTCCTTGTCAAAGCCCGAGATGGGCGAGACAGCCGTTTTGGTGGCGCTCGTGAGCTCGTCTGCCAGCGCGTCAAGGGAAGCCCACTTAGACGTGTCCTTTACGGCAACGGGCACGGCCACGCGTCCAAAGGGCATCAAATGCACGAGCGTGTTCTTGGAGATGTTGGAGTTGGGCACAATGATGGTCTGTCCACAGGCATCCTCAATCGTTGTATGGCGCCAAGTGATGTCTTGGACCACGCCCGACACACCGCCGACCTTGATATTGTCGCCGGGCTTGATGATGCCCATAAACGTAACCTGCATGCCGCCAATAAGGTTTGACAGCGTGTCCTGAAAGCCGAGCGAGATGGCGATGCCGCCGACGCCAAGAGCGGCGACGAGGGCGTTTGCGTTAATGCCAAAGCAGTTATCGAGAATAAAGCTGCCGCCGATCATCCAGATGACGGCGCGTGCGATGTTGATGAAGATACTCGATGCCGGAAGCGGGTTGTCGTCGCGATTGAGCAGGTGACGCAGGGTCTTGGATACGACCTTGGTGGCGACGGCGGTGCCTATCGCCAAGATGACGGCCCAGATGATGTTGTGGACCCACCGTTGCTCAAAGAAATGAAGAATCGGCTCAAACAATTCCATGTAGGGAAAACCTCCTAAAGATCGTCCAACCATGATACCCACCGAAAAGCCCGTCCGATCATATTCGGACGGGCTTCTGTGCTCGATATAAGGTTTACGAGGCGTGGACAGCGAAGCCCGGCGTCTGGATTAGCGGCGGCGTTTCCAGATGATGCCGAGAATGATGACGACGATGCCGCCGATGAGGCATGCGCCGACTACGGCGAGTGTGCGGTCTCCCGTTGCGGCAAGCTTGCCGGTGGTCTTCTTGGTGATGACCGTCGTAGTCGTCGTTTCCGTCTTAGGCGAGGGCTCGGGCGTCGGGGCCGGCGTGGGAGTGGGGTTCTCGGCAGAGCCAAAGCTGATGGTGCCCGCGAGCGAGGCCATCTTGCTCTCCCAGTCGCTTTGACCGGTCAGTGCCCTCAGCGCTGCTTCGCACGTGCCCCACTCGGTGTGCTTGGCAGCGTTTGCGAAGGTGGGGAAGTCGGTCGTGTTGGTGATGATGTAGTTGTTGGTGGCGACGGTATAGGTCTTGGCAGGGTCGAGCGCGGTACCGTCCTTGGTGAGCGTGGCGCTCACGATACGCTTGCCTTCGGGCTGCGTCCAGTCGATTGTCACGTTAATGCCGCCAAAGGAAAGG
>USHT01000142.1 GCA_900554455.1 uncultured Collinsella sp. | reverse complement strand
CAGTCGCTCACAAACGCGCCGTAGCGGCCCTCGATAATGGCCTGGCGGGCACGCTGCATAAGGTTGAGCAGGTAGTAGATGTTGTGCATCGAAAGCAGAATGCCGCCGAGCATCTCCTTCTGCGTGACCATGTGGCGAATGAGCGCGCGGCTGTAGCCGCCCGTGCACACCGGGCAGGTGCAGGTGGGATCGATGGGGCCGTCGTCGTGCGCAAAGCGCGCGTTGCGGAAGTTAAGGCGACCTTCACTGGAGAACGCCGTACCCATGCGGCCGGTGCGCGTCGGCAGCACACAGTCGAACATGTCGATGCCCACGCCCACGCCGCGCACGAGCGTGGTCGGATTGCCGACACCCATCAGGTAGCGCGGCTTGTGCTTGGGCATGTACTCACTCGCGAGCGGTGCCAGCGTCTCGAACATGGTCTCGTGGTCTTCGCCCACCGAATAGCCGCCGATGCCGTAACCCGGGAAGTCGCCGCACTCCTCCAGATGTCGCAGCGAGCGCAGGCGCAGGTCCAGGTGCATGCCGCCTTGGACGATGCCAAAGAGCGCCTGGTCATCGCGGGTATGCGCCTTATAGCAGCGCTCGGCCCACATACTCGACAGCTCAACGGCGCGCTCGACGTAGGCGCGCGTGGCGGGATAGCCCGGGCACTGGTCGAGCTGCATGCAGATATCGGAGCCGAGCTTCATGGCGATTTCCATGTTGTCCTCGGGCGTCCAGAACACGTGGCGGCCGTCGTAGTCGTTGACGATAAAGCGCACGCCCTCATCAGTGAGCTTGACCGCGTCGTTGTGGCTGAACACCTGGAAACCGCCCGAGTCGGTGAGGATAGGGCCGTGCCAGTTCATAAACTTGTGCAGGCCGCCCAGCTCGGCGATGGTATCCTCGCCGGGACGCATGGACAGGTGATAGGTATTGGCAAGCACGATCTGGGCGCCGAGCTGCTTGACGGTCTCGGTAGGAATACCCTTGACGTTTGCCTTGGTGCCCACGGGCATAAAGATTGGCGTCTCGATGTCGCCGTGCGGAGTATGCAGCACGCCGGCACGCGCATGCGTCGTCGGATCCTCGACAATCAGATCGAATTTAAAAAGGTTCTGGTCCATAAACTGGAACTCCTTGGTTGTGGTTCATACGCAAACCATTATACGGGCAACCCGCAAGGAGCACCGACTCGACAGAAACTGGCGCAAAGGGGTCATAGTCATTGGGATCATTTCCAACAGCCAAGGCAACGCCGATGTTCTAGCAACGTCAGCGAGCGGTCGCCAGAGCGAACAAATTGGCATGAAAAGAGGACGGCATAGACCTTCTGGTCATACCGTCCTCTTTGAATGACAAGTTGTCGCTCTGGTGCCCGCGCAACGTCGAGCAGTTGCGGCGTTTGGTAAAACGCCGCAACGAACTAGCTCAGCATTGCATCCATCATCTCGGAGTTGACGGAGTCGTCGGCAGACCACTCGCCGTCGTCGTTGCAGGTGTACTTGAAGATAACCGTGGTCTTCCTGGGCTCGGTGGCCTTGGTCACATCGACCATAACCTGACCGGCCATCTTGTACAGCTCGTCATCGGAAGGAACCGTATCAAGCGCGGCGACCTTCTCCTGATACTGGGTGGAGAAGTCCTCGACGATCTTGTTCATAGACTTGCAGGTGATAGAGACCTCGGCGGTCGCGACACCCTTGTCCTCGTCGACCGTCACGTCGCCGATCTTGTAGTCAAAGCCCTCAAGATAGGTCTTGGCGTACTCCTTGGGATCGATACCCAGCTGCTCGAACTCGTCGCCCGAAGCCTCCTCCAGACCAGAGAGGAAGTCGTCGCCACCGTTCTTGACCTCGTCAAACTGCGTCGTAAGATCCTCGGTGATGAGCTCCTCAACCGAAGGACCTCCACAGCCGGAAAGCACGACCACGCATGCAACCAAGACGGCCATGAGGGGCGCAAGCAGCAGCTTCTTTTTCATGTTGTTCCTCCCAATGAGCGGCACCGCGCTTCCCGGACGCGGCACACGTTGTAATAAGTAAGCCCATACTATCCACTTATGAACACCCTCGGCAACGCGAAGGCACGGTCGGTTCGTTTTAGCGTCCGAACGGTTTGCAAGCCCGCCCAACGTACAATAAAACGCTTCCCCGCGATGCAATAAAAAAGGTGGCCGGAAAACCCGACCACCCTTGCACATCCTTTGGATGCCGCAGTTTACTTGCGGACGACCTTAACGATGGCGTCACCGGCGGCGACAGCGGAGTCGGCCTCGACGGCGAGTTCGACATCGGCAAACTCGGCGGTGTTGGACACGGCCACGACGACGCAGTCCTTGTAACCGGCAGCAGCGATCTTGGTGCGGTCGATCTTGAGGATGGGCTGGCCGGCCTTCACGACGTCGTCAGCCTTGACGAAGCCCTCGAAGCCGTCGCCGTTCATGTTGACGGTATCGACGCCAACGTGCACCAGAACCTCGATGCCGCTATCGGACTGCAAGCCCACGGCGTGACCCATGGTGACGGTCACCTTACCGTCGCAGGGAGCGTAGACCAGATCGTCCTCGGGCCACACGGCACAGCCCTTGCCCAGAACCTCGCCACCAAAGACGGGATCGGGCACGTCGGCCATCTTGATGACCTTGCCCTTGACGGGCGAGCACAGCACGTCGGCGCCAGCAGAAGCAGAGATGGAGGCCGGAGCAGCGGCAGCCGCGGGCTCAGCCTTCTTCTTGAACATATCAAACAGACCCATACGTTTTCTCCTCTTGATTAAGCGCAACGTTGTGCGCATGCCTACGGTAATTATAGTGCCAAATGGTTCAAATGCTAAGGTGGGGACTCGAATCGCGAGCCCTTCCCGGTAGTGCTCGTGGGACGAGCATCTCCTTTGCATCGCTGGTCGATAAGCCGAGTATCGCCTGCGCACGGGACGGGCAGAAGCGGGTGCACCAAACCCGATACTTCTTTTCGCTCTCGAGTCCTGCCGCCGCCTTGTCCCTAACACTTCCTGACACCGACCGAAACGTGCCAAAATAAACCCGTCCCTTTTTGGCAGGTTTGGCGAGTGCGGGAGTTCGAATGGATATCAAACGCAAGATTACCGAGGCGCAGGGCCTAACCCCTACCGAGCAGCAGCTCGGCATCTCGGCCCTCGCCATGGGCGAAGACATCCGCGGACTCTCCATTAAGGAGTTTGCCGCCCGCGCCAATGTTTCGGTCGCAAGCGTGCACCGTTTTTGCAAAAAGCTCGGCCTCGAGGGATTCAAAGATCTCAAGGTCGTGCTCATCCGCCTGGCGACCGAGGCAGGAACCGCCGCGACGTGGACATCAACTTTCCCTTCGACGCTACGTCCACCCCTGCGCAGATCATGGAGCGCATGGAGGGGCTCTACCAGACCACGCTGGCCGAAACACAGGAGCTGCTCGACCCCACGCAGCTTGACCACGCCGCCAAGCTCATCGCGAACGCCCGACAGGTCGACATCTACACGGGCTCGCACAACCTCTATCCAGCGGGAATGTTCCGCGACCGTCTGCTCTCCGCCGGCAAGAGCGCGACGTGCCACGACGGTGTCGAGGCCCAGGTGCGCACGGCGCTCGCCTCGGGCCCCGACCATGCGGCAATCGTCATCTCCTACAGCGGCCTTGCCCCCAACCTCAAGGACATCTTGCCGATCCTCAGCAGTCGACATGTCCCGGTCATCGTCATCGGCACGCCATACTGTGCACGCCTGCATCCCGGCTTTGCCGCCTACCTTACGGTGAGCGACCACGAGAGCATGACGCATCGCATCACACAGTTCGCGAGCCACATCGCCGTGCAATACGTGCTCGATTCGCTCTACAGTAGCTACTTCGCCAAAGACTACGCCCACTGCGCCGAATTCCTAGAGCGCTCATTCCCCTACACCCGCCTGCCCGGGCTCAAGTAGTCATTTAAGAACGTCCCCAATGACTAACGGCCGACCTAATAACGACTTCTCGTCATTAGGTCGGCCATATCAACTCTAATAACTATTTATTCCGTAAACTCGTTATTAGAATCTGACGCAGGAGGCCAGGCTCACATGTGGCACCGCGGCGGAAAGCAGCTTGCCCCCGCGCTAACCGAATGAGCGGGATTTTCGGACGTCTATCTAACGAGCGTGGATAATCTCCCACTTTGAGCCCACACGGGGACCAAAAAC
>USHT01000141.1 GCA_900554455.1 uncultured Collinsella sp. | reverse complement strand
CCGGCGCTGCTCAGATGGACGGTGCTATCCTGGTTATCGCTGCTACCGACGGCCCCATGGCTCAGACCCGCGAGCACATCCTGCTCGCCCGTCAGGTCGGCGTTCCCTACATCGTCGTCTTCCTGAACAAGTGCGACATGGTCGACGATGACGAGCTCATCGACCTCGTCGAGATGGAGACCCGTGAGCTCCTCTCCGAGTACGATTTCCCCGGCGACGACATCCCCGTCATCCGCGGTTCCGCTCTGGGCGCTCTCGAGGGCGACGCCAAGTGGATGGACGCTATCCGCGAGCTCATGAAGGCCGTCGACGAGTACATCCCGACGCCTGCTCGTAACAACGACCTCCCGTTCCTGATGGCCGTTGAGGACGTTATGACCATCTCCGGCCGTGGTACCGTTGCTACCGGCCGTGTCGAGCGCGGTGAGCTCAAGCTCAACGAGCCCGTCGAGATCGTCGGCATCAAGGATACCCAGAACACCGTCGTTACCGGTATCGAGATGTTCCGTAAGTCCATGGACTTCTGCGAGGCTGGCGACAACGTCGGTCTGCTGCTCCGCGGCATCAAGCGCGAGGACATCGAGCGCGGCCAGGTTCTCTGCAAGCCCGGTTCGGTTACCCCGCACACCAAGTTCACCGGTGAGATCTACGTTCTGACCAAGGAGGAGGGCGGCCGTCACACCCCGTTCTTCGATGGTTATCGTCCTCAGTTCTACTTCCGTACCACCGACGTTACCGGTACGGTCAAGCTCCCCGAGGGCACCGAGATGGCTATGCCTGGTGACCACATCACCATCGAGGGCGACCTCATCCACCCGATCGCCATGGAGGAGGGCCTGCGCTTCGCTATCCGCGAGGGTGGCCACACCGTCGGTTCGGGCATCGTCTCCACGATCATTGAGTAAATTAGCTCTCTGATATAGCTGACTTAGAGAACCCGGCACTAATTTGGGTGCCGGGTTCTTTTCTGCAATGGATATTGAGCCATTGCTGGTGCCGAGAGGATCGATAATGGTCCTGGATGCACCGTCGATTAGCTCTCGATGGCTTCATTGATGTGTTCCAAATATGAATGGATCCACCGAGAACCAATTGACTCTAGGTTTTCATTGACAGCACTTACGTGGAGCTGATAAAGTAACAACTCGTGCCCGTACGGGGCGGAAATGAAAGGTTCAGGATACATGCGTACTCTAGTTACTCTTGCGTGCACTGAGTGCAAGCGCCGCAACTATACGACCACCAAGAACAAGTCGACCATGCCTGATCGTATGGAGATCAAGAAGTATTGCCCCTGGTGCCGTCACCACACGCTGCACAAAGAGACTCGCTAGTCTCTAGTCACATACGCCAGTAGTTCAATTGGTAGAGCATCGGTCTCCAAAACCGAGTGTTGAGGGTTCGAGTCCTTCCTGGCGTGCCAGTCATTATTCCGTAAGCTCCCAATTGGGGGCTTACGGTTTACTCATGTATAAGCGCATTGCGCGGAGGTAACCCAAATGGCCAACAAGAAGAACAAGAAGAAGGCTCAGCAGCCGGCACCTGCCAACAGCGCTGCCGCCAACTCCAAGGTTGAGGCCAAGAAGGCCGTTGCCAAGAAGAACGAGAAGGCTGCGAAGTCCAAGAAGAACGAGAAGCCTGGTTTCTTCGCCCGCACCAAGAAGTATTTCGCTTCGGTCAAGTCCGAGATGAAGCGTGTCACGTGGCCCGATAAGAAGGAGCTCGTGAACTACTCGGTCGTCGTTTGCGCTTCTCTGATTGTCGTCGGCGTCGTCATCGCTCTGCTCGATGCTGGCTTTGGCGAGGCTCTTGCTCTGTTCTCTGGATTGAGGGGCTAAACCATGTCTAAGCGTTGGTACGTCGTTCACACTTACTCCGGATACGAGAACCGCGTAAAGTCCGATCTCGAGCATCGTATCGAGACCATGGGCATGCAGGACCGTATCTTTGATATCGAGATTCCTATGGAGCGCGTCACCGAGATCAAAGAGGGTGGCAAGCGCGAGACCAAGGATTCCAAGATCTTCCCGGGTTATGTTCTGGTCCGCATGGAGATGGATGACGATGCATGGACGTGCGTTCGCAACACGCCCGGCGTCACCGGTTTCCTGGGCGGCAACGGCAAGCCCGCTCCGCTTTCCCGCGACGAGTACAACAAGATGACTCGTCGTCCCGGTAAGGGCGATTCGCCCAAGCGCACCTCGGTTGATATTCAGGTCGGCACGTCCGTCCGCGTCACCGATGGCCCGCTTACCGACTTTGATGGCAAGGTCTCCGAGGTTAACACCGAGGCTGGCAAGCTCAAGGTCACGCTGATGATCTTTGGCCGCGAGACGCCGGTCGAGCTCGACTTTAACCAGGTCGCTGTCATCGCTTAAGTTTTCGTCCGTTCGCGCGAGCGTGCTTCTTCTGTGACTGCTCATCTCAGGAGTGCTTCTAACACGTGCGTGCTTACGATATAGCAAGTACTTCACACTCGTGATTCGAAAGGAATGACCATGGCTGATAAGAAGGTTGCCAACGTCATTAAGCTCCAGATTCCTGCTGGTGCAGCTAACCCCGCTCCTCCCGTCGGCCCCGCCCTGGGCGCTGCTGGCGTGAACATCATGCAGTTCTGCCAGGCCTTTAACGCCGAGACGCAGGACAAGAAGGGCGACATCATCCCCGTTGAGATCTCTGTCTACGAGGATAAGTCCTTCTCCTTCATCACCAAGACCCCGCCGGCGGCTCACCTCATCAAGAAGGAGCTGAACCTCAAGTCTGGTTCCGCTAAGCCTCAGGCCGACAAGGTTGGTCAGCTCTCCCAGGAGCAGCTCACCAAGATCGCCGAGATCAAGATGCCGGACCTCAATGCCAACGACATTGACGCCGCCAAGAAGATCATCGCCGGTACCGCCCGTTCCATGGGC
Source organism: uncultured Collinsella sp. (assembly GCA_900554455.1). GTDB lineage: Bacteria > Actinomycetota > Coriobacteriia > Coriobacteriales > Coriobacteriaceae > Collinsella. Next base: position 1,271 of record USHT01000141.1, on the reverse strand, counting down.
GTCACCATCGCTGAGTAGCGATTTCTTATGGTAACGACGGGTGCTCCGACCGGGCGCCCGTTAAATGTGTGCAATAGGGCACACGATACGATGTGGGAGGGCTCACGCCCGTTTAACCACAGGAGGTAATGCACATGGCTAAGCATGGTAAGAGCTATAACGCCGCTGCCGAGAAGATCGACCGCGCCACGCTCTACACCCCCCTTCAGGCTGCCAAGCTCATCAAGGAGCTCGACACCGCCAAGTTCGACGAGACCGTCGAGGCCCACTTCCGTCTGGGCATCGATACTCGTAAGGCTGACCAGAACATCCGTGGTTCCATCTCCCTGCCCCACGGCACCGGCAAGACCGTTCGTGTTGCCGTCTTCGCCGAGGGCGAGAAGGCCCGCGAGGCCGAGGCTGCCGGCGCCGACATCATCGGTTCCGACGAGCTCGTCGCCCAGATCCAGAAGGGCGAGATCAACTTCGACGCCGCTATCGCTACGCCGAACATGATGGCCAAGGTTGGCCGCATCGGTAAGATCCTTGGTCCCCGTGGCCTCATGCCGAACCCCAAGCTCGGCACCGTGACCATGGACGTCGCCAAGATGGTCTCCGAGCTCAAGGCTGGCCGCGTTGAGTACCGCGCCGACCGTTACGGCATCTGCCACGTGCCCCTGGGCAAGAAGTCCTTCTCTGAGCAGCAGCTCGTCGAGAACTACGCTGCCCTGTACACCGAGATCCTGCGCGTCAAGCCCTCTTCTGCTAAGGGCAAGTACGTCAAGTCCATCTCCGTGTCTTCCACCATGGGCCCTGGCGTCAAGGTCGATCCCGCTGTCCAGCGTGACTTCCTGGCTGAGTAACTGCTAGTTATTGCCTGAGCAAAGCAAGCATTGCTAAAGGAACCCGGTTCCGCCTCGTGCAGGACCGGGTTCCTTGCTATCGTGCCAAAACCACCTCAAAGGGGACAGCGTCCCCTTTGAGGTGGTTACCAGGGTGTTCTGGTGGTTGAGGACTCGATGGCATCGTGGCGTTTGAGCTCGCGGCGCATGGTTTGCGAGTTGAGCCAGGCTGCCTGCCAGCCACGGATGGGGTAGCGCGTCTGGTCGAGCTCAAACTGCGTATAGCCGCAGGCGTTGATGATCGTCGTTCCACACACATGCTGCCGCTCGCGCTGAAAATCGTAGCCGTAGCTTTGGTGTACATGACCATGCACCATGTAGTCGGCTCCCCAGGACTCAAGCGCCGTGTTAAAGCACTCAAACCCTCGATGCGGTAGATCGTCCAGATCA
>USHT01000140.1 GCA_900554455.1 uncultured Collinsella sp. | reverse complement strand
GCCTGCGGTCGAAATACTGTGATGGGGACTGCGGAAGGGCCGGTGCCCCGCCAACAAGCCATCAATGTTCTCGCCCAAAACCGAATGGATGCACAGTGCCTCCTGCTGATCCTCAACGGAAAGCTCGGGCAGGATGCCGGTCATACGGCGTGCGAGCATCGTCTTGCCCGATCCCGGAGACCCGATCATGAGCAAGCCGAGTTCTCCTGCCGCCGCAAGCGCCATGCCGCGTTTAGCGACTTCCTGCCCCAGCACGTCTGCATAGTCGAGCTCGGGCTCAAAGGTCGCCTCGACACCCTCGGAATCCAGATAGTGCCGAGCCGCCTCGCCCATGCCATGGGCAAGCTGAGACAGATGATCGATAAAGCCGCAATCCACGCCCGCGAGTGGCACATGCTGGTCGGACCTGCCGGCGATAAAAGACAGCCCCATGTCGCGAGCCAATAGCTGAAACGCCACCTCGCCCTTTACGGGAAGCACCGTACCGTCCAGACCAAGCTCACCTGCGATAAGGCAGCGATCGAGGTTGTCACGGGGAATCTGCTCATCGGCCGCTAGAACCGCGATGGCGATGGGCAGATCAAAGCCGCTACCGGTCTTGCGAATATCGCCGGGCGCCAGGTTGACCGTAATGCCCGAGCGTGGGATCTCGAACCCGGCGGAGCGCATCGCGCAGCGAATACGACCGCGTGACTCCATCACCTCCATACTCGGAATGCCGAGCATCTGGATGCCCGGAACGCCACCGGCAAGCGAGACCTCGACCGTGACGGGAATCGCCTCGACGCCGCGGATGCAGGCCGCGTGAACGGCAAACGTCTCGAACGCCATCACGACACCTGCCAATCGAACGCGTTGTACTGATGCTCGATCTCGGCGATATGCCCGCCGCGGATGGTGACACCCACAGCATCGAAGCGAATCGCCTTGAGCGGATAATGCTCCATGAGATAGCAACTTGCGATGCGGCGGTAGCGGCGTTGCTTTTGGGCGTCCACGGCCTCCTCGGGAAAGACCCGCGTGGTGCAATCCAGCGAAACGCGTCTGGTCTTGACCTCGGCCATCACCACGACATCGTCGAGCTCATCGAGCAGCACCAGATCGGCCTCGCCCTCGGTGCAACGATAGCCCTGCTCCAGCAAGGTGTAGCCGCGCTCGTTAAAGTAGTCGATGGTGATCAGCTCGCCCAGCATGCCTAGCTCGCGGGGACTGAGTCCCTTGATAAACTCGGGCGTCATCGCCCCGGAGTCGAGCTCGCCGTTTTCCCAACGCTCCTTGAGCTGCTGCGTCTTGCTCTTTTTGCTTGCGGCACTCATGGGGTCTCCTTTCCCGCACACTGCATTGCCCCGATGATGAGGGCACCTTTCATGCGGGTAAGTACCGGAAGCAAACCAAAAGCTGACCAAATGCCGTCAAAAAACGGGCCGTACGCAACAATGGTGTTGCATACGGCCCGCTACCAGCAGGTTTATAAAACCCCAGAGGTCCATGTCTCCACAATTGGCCTAGAAAAGGCGCTCAGTCTGCAGAAAGTTTCCGCAAAAGCTCACGCGGTGCAGCGGACAAAGTCCATGTTTGCGAATGGCCTCGATGTGCTCGGGGCTCGCATAGCCCTTCGACTCGGCCAGATGGTACTCGGGATACTCGGCGTCGTACTCGACCATCATCTCGTCACGCGTGACCTTGGCCATGATGGACGCCGCGGCGATGCAGGCGATCTTGGCATCGCCCTTCACCACATCGCGCTCGTTAGGAACGGCGCCCAAGGGGTTGCCATCCATAAGCACGCAATCGGGCTCGAGCCCCGTATCGGCCACGGCGCCCGCAACGGCGGTACGGATAGCACGGGCCATGCCCATCTCATCGATATCCGCAGGCGCGATATGGCAAAAACCGATCGCCGTCGCCACCTCGGCAATCTTCACTGAGAGCAACTCGCGGCGCGCCGGCGTGAGCTTTTTGGAATCGTTGATGCCCCAGACGCGCGGCTCCATAGGAAGGCAGACAGCGCATACCGTCAAAGGACCGGCCACCGATCCGCGACCCACCTCGTCGACACCAACGACCACCCCATCGCCGCCAAGCTCATGCATAAGCTCGTACATGTCATTGACGCGCTCGCGCTCGGCAAGCTCTTTGGCATGGCGTTTGAGGGCGCGTTCGCAAGCCTTGATCACCTGCTGGCGCGGGTCCTCGCGATAATGCTCCACGAGGGCGGGAATCTCCTCAAACGTGGCGCTCGCCAACTCACCGGCAACCTGCGATGCCGAAACCGAGCTCGTCATGTTGGCCATACCAGGCCCTCCTTGCATGCAAATCAGATAAAAAGAAGGGCCACCCGAAGGTGACCCTTGTGTCCAAACGAGTGGACAGACGCTGCGATCTTCTTAGCGCTTCTCGGGGATGCGAGCAGCCTTGCCCACCTTGTCGCGGAGGTAGTACAGCTTGGCGCGACGGACGCGACCATGACGAACGACCTCGAGCTTGGCGATCTTGGGGCTGTGAAGCGGGAAGGTACGCTCAACACCGACACCGAAGGACATCTTGCGGACGGTGAAGGTCTCGCGGGCACCGGCGCCGGCCATGCGGATGACGTCGCCCTGGAAGACCTGGATGCGCTCGCGGTCGCCTTCCTTAATGCGGTAGTGAACCTTGACGTTGTCGGCGACGCGAACCTGAGGAATGTCCTCGCGGATCTGCTGACGCTCGATTGCGCGGATGTAATCCATGTGCAATTCCTTACTCTTCTAGAGGTGCCGTACCACCTTGGCCGGCACGTAGTTGAACAAACGTATTCGAGTATACACGCGCGGGTTTCTGCTGCAAGAACAATTTTTTAAGCAGACAAAAAGACAAAAACCCGCACAAGATAACCGCCCGTCTCACGAATGAGACGGGCGACATGAAGGGGACTACGCTAGGCGTCTAAACCCAAAACGTTAGGCAGAACGCTTGGCCTCGAGCTTGGCCTGAGCGGCAGCCAGGCGTGCGAGGGGCACGCGGTAGGGCGAGCAGGACACGTAGTCAACATCGGCCACGTTAAACAGGCCCTTGATGGACTTGGGGTCGCCGCCGTGCTCGCCGCACACGCCAAAGTGCATGCCCGGGTTGGTGGCGCGGCCCTTTTCGACAGCCATGCGCACCAGCTCGAGCACCGCCGCGTCGATGGTCTCGAAGGGATTGTCCTTCAAGATCTTCTTATGCATGTACAGCGGGATGAACTTAGCCTCGGCGTCGTCACGCGAGAAACCGAAGGTCGTCTGGGTGAGGTCGTTGGTGCCAAAACAGAAGAAGTCTGCGTAATGGGCGATCTCGTCAGCGACCATGCAGGCGCGCGGCAGCTCGAGCATCGTGCCCACGGGAATATTGAGCTCGACGCCTTCTTCGACGGAAACCTCGGCGATCACGCGCTCGATGACCTCGCGGGTCTGGACGTGCTCGGCCGTGATGGAGACGAGCGGAACCATGATCTCGGGGCGCGGGTCGACACCCTCCTTGATAAGGCGGGCAGCAGCCGTGGCAACCGCGCGAACCTGCATGAGCGGCAGATCGCTAAAGACGACGGATAGGCGCACGCCGCGCAGGCCGAGCATCGGGTTGGACTCGACCATGCCGTCGATGCGACGCAGGCGGGCACGCAGGGCGGCAAGCTCTTCCTCGCTGGCGCCAGCGGCCTCCTTCTTGGTGATGGCAACCTCGAGCTCGCGAGGATTATCCAAGAATTCATGAAGCGGCGGATCCAGGAAACGGATGGTAACCGGGTTGCCTTCCAGAGCTTCATACAGCTTCTCGAAGTCTCCCTGCTGCTCCGGAAGGATCTTAGCAAGTGCTGCTTCTCTCTCTTCTACGGTCTCAGCGCAAATCATCTCACGGAATGCATCGATTCTGTTGCCTTCGAAGAACATATGCTCTGTACGGCAAAGACCAATACCTTCTGCGCCAAGCTCACGAGCTTTTTTAGCGTCTGCCGGAGTATCAGCGTTTGTACGAACTTTCATGGTTCTGTATTTATCTGCCCAGCCCATGATTCTTCCGAACTCGCCAGCGATGGTAGCGTCTACGGTCGGGATCAGTCCGTCATAGATGCATCCTGTAGAACCATCCAGAGAGATGCAGTCTCCCTCGTGGAACTCTTTGCCAGCCAGTGTGAATTTCTTGTTTGCCTCGTCCATTACGATATCACCGCAACCGGA
>USHT01000139.1 GCA_900554455.1 uncultured Collinsella sp. | reverse complement strand
AGTAGCCGAGCCGCAAGACGATGATCCGCTCATTTGGGAAGCCGCCCATATTGTGGTGGAATCGCAGCTTGGCTCCACATCTGGCCTGCAACGTCGTCTGAAGGTTGGCTACGCGCGTGCCGGGCGTATTATGGACATGCTGGAAGAAAAGGGTGTCGTCGGCCCGCCCGACGGTTCCAAGCCGCGCGAGGTCCTGTTGGACGAGGAGGGGCTTGCCGCGCTGGAGTCTGTCGACGCCGAGATGGCACGTGAAGATCGTGAGTTTGGAGGATTCTGATGGCTGCACGCTTTGGTGACATGCTGCTCGAGCAGCGTCGCCGAATGGGCCTTTCCATTCAGCAGGTCGCCAACACCATCAAAATCAGGCCGCAGATCATCGAGTTTTTCGAGACCGGTAACTTTGCTTCGATGCCGCCGCGCGGCTATGCGCAGGGCATGATTTCGAGCTATGCTCGCTTTTTGGGCCTCAATCCGCGCGAGGTCGTCAATGCCTACTTTGACGACCTGATGGCATACGAACGCGAGACGTCGCAGCAGGGCGGTCGTTTTCAGGACGCCGCCGGCTACGTCAATTCGCGTTCCTCGGTCGACAACGGGCGCTTCCTGATGGTTCAGGGCGGTCGTTCGACCCGCTATGGACAGCGTCCTCAGCAGGCCGGTTATATTACCGAGACGGGTTCGGGCGAGGAGATTCGCTCACAGCGTGACCGGTTCCGCAGTACGCCGATGCCCGAGGACCGTGCACTTCCCGCTGCCCGCGGTGTAGCGCGTGACCCTCGTGCCGGCTACGGCGACGGCGGCTATTCCGATCGCGGTTACCGTGGTGCCTCCGCCGGACGCTCTCGCGGTGGCTATGCGGATGCCGATACCACGCAGGTGACGCCGCGTCTTCGCTCTCAATCACAGCCGTATGGCCAGCGCTCTTCGGCTCCGCGTTCGGGCCAGCGTGGCTATCAATGCCGCGGTGAGCTTGCGCCCCGCTCGGGTCAACGCAGCCTTCAGGGCCAGGGCGGCTATCGCGGCCGTTCCGATAGCAATCGTGGTCGTATGCCTCAGGGAGGCGGCCGCAGCAGTTCCGGTCGTGGACGCGGCGGGTCACGTACTCCTCAAAACAACGGGCTCGATCCGCGTATCATCTACGCCGGCATCGGTGCCGTTGCGCTGCTGTTGATTGTGCTCATCGTGGTGCTTCTGCGCGGCTGTGCATCTTCGGCGCCCGAGACCACGCCCGAGACGCCCGCTGCTACCAAGACGACGACCAAGAAGTCTTCTAAGAAGACCGAAACGGTTGACGAGGACGAAGACACCGATGAGGCGACGGATGGGTCGACTGATTCGGACGCTACCAAGACGACGGCAAAGAAGGAAGAGAACGAGGTTACGAAGGTCAAGGTCTCCGTTGCCAAGGGAAAGACCGCGTGGATTGAGGTCAAGGTCGACGGCAAGTCGGTCTATGGCGCCCAGGCGACTGGCCCCTTTGAGCAGGAGTACACGCCCGAGTCCTCGATCGAGATCACCACGTCCAAGCCTTCCGATGTCACCGTTACCAAGAACGGTGAAAAGGTTCGTTACGATACCAAGACCTCGGGCGTGGCGCGTGTGACGATCACCGTTCCTAAGAAGGAGACGACTGATTCCGAGAATGGTGAAAGTTCTGATGGTACCGACACCACCGATGGTACCGATACCACCGACGGTACCGATGCCCAGTCCACGGATGGCGCCGATACCGCAACTGACGGTCAGACGCCCACCGATTCTACCGACTATTCGTACGATAGCTACTAAGCCGCTCGTACGCGAAAGGAAACATCATGGCTAAAGATTCCAGCTTCGACGTCGTGTCCGAGGTCAACATGCAAGAGGTCGATAACGCCTTTCAGCAGACCACGCGCGAGATTTCCCAGCGCTATGACCTTAAGGATTCCGGCGCCACGATCGAGCTTTCGAAGGGCGACAAGCTCTTTACGATCAACGCCCCGGCCGACTTTGTCTCCAAGCAGATTGTCGACGTGCTGAGCTCCAAGCTCATCAAGCGCGGCATCGACCTCAAGGCCGTCTCGTGGGATGCTCCGCAGGCGGCATCGGGCGGCACCGTGCGCGTGCTCGGCCATATCGTCGAGGGTATCGACCAAGCGACCGCCAAGAAGATCAACAAGGACATCAAGGACCAAAAGCTCAAGGTCAAGGTGACCATCGAGGCCGACAAACTGCGTGTTTCCTCTGCTTCGAAGGACGCGTTGCAGACCGTGATCCAGTTCCTGCGCGACCAGGACTACGGCCAGCCGCTGCAGTTCACCAACTACCGCTAATATCAATCGAAAGGACCGCTCTCCAACATGGATACACCGTTGGGCTCCGTGCTCTACATCACCCTCGGGTGCGCTAAGAACGAGGTTGACACTGACCGCATGCGTTCTCTTTTGACCGCCGCGGGCTACGAGGAGGCATTCGACCCGCAGGATGCCGATATCGCCATCGTCAATACATGTTCGTTCCTCGCCTCCGCAACGTCCGAGAGCATCGAGACCACGCTCGAACTCGCCAACGAGGTTCAGGACGGCGTTCGTTCTTGCCCCATCGTCATGTGCGGCTGCGTGCCGTCGCGCTATGGCGATGACCTGCCTGACGAGCTGCCCGAGGTCGCTGCCTTTGTGAAGGCCGACGAGGAGGACGGCATCGTGGCGGTCATCGATGGCGTGCTGGGTGTCGAGCGTGAGATTGCAGCCTATATCCCGCAGGTCAAACGTACCGTCGAGGGTGCTGTCGCCTACGTCAAGATTTCCGATGGCTGCAACCGCTTCTGCAGCTTCTGCATGATTCCCTACATCCGCGGCCGCTATCATTCGCGCAATGCCGAGAGCATCATCTCCGAGGTGCGCGACCTGGTTGCCGGCGGTGTGCGCGAGATCGTGCTGATCGGCCAGGACACGGGCATCTGGGGTACCGACTTTGCCGACGAGGACGTCGCCGATGGCTCGCCGCGCAATCTGGCGCAGCTGCTGCGTGCCGTCGCCGAGGCCGTACACCCGCACAACGTCTGGGTCCGCGTGCTCTATCTGCAGCCCGAGGGCATGACTGACGAACTCATCGAGACGATTCGCGATACGCCCGAGGTGCTGCCCTATATCGATATCCCCGTGCAGCACTGCGACGCGCGCATTCTTAAGGCCATGCGTCGCTCCGGTTCGCGCCAGGAGCTCGAGGATCTGTTCCGCGACCTTCGCGAGCGCATCCCCGGCATCGTGATTCGTTCCACGGCCATGGTCGGCTTCCCGACCGAGACCGACGACGAGTTCCGCGACCTTATCGACTTTATGGACACCGTCGGCTTTGACTACACGAGCGTCTTTGCCTACTCGCAGGAGGAGGGCAGCCTGGCCGCTAAGATGGAGGGTCAGGTCGACGAAGAGGTCAAGCTCGAGCGCGCCCAGGAGGCCATGGACCTGGCCGAGTCGCTCGGTTTTGCCGCCACCGCCGCCCATGTGGGCGAGCGAGCCCAGGTAATCGTCGACGGTATCGAAGAGACCGAGGACGGTGCCGAGCTCATCGGACATGCCTGGTTCCAGGCGCCCGATTCCGATGGCGCGGTGCATCTGGACGCCAGCGAGGCGTCCGTGGGCGATATTCTGACCGTCGAGTTTACCGATAGCTTCTGCTATGAGCTTATCGGTCATGTTGTTGAGTAGGAGAGCGTCGTGGCTAACGAGAGCAATAAGGAATTGACGAGTGTCTGGACGCCCGCCAACATCGTGACGTGCGTTCGCATCGTCTTTATCCCGGTGTTCATGATCGTGTCGGCGCTTTCTCACACGAGTGTTGCCGGTACAGATTGGAGCACCTTCGACGGCCCGCTCGCTGCAGCCGCCTTTATTCTGTACGTCATCCTGTCGTGCACCGATAAGGTCGACGGCTACCTGGCTCGTTCGCGCAACGAGATCACCGACTTCGGTAAGTTCTTGGATCCCATCGCCGATAAGTTGCTCGTGTTCTCGGCCCTGCTGCTGTTCTTGGATTTTGGCGCGGTGACCGTGTGGTCCGTGTTCATCATCCTGTTCCGCGAGCTGCTGGTGAGCGCCCTGCGCATGGTCGCGAGTGCGGCCGGTGTTGTCGTTGCGGCCGATAAGCTCGGCAAGTACAAGACGGCCACTACGATGGTTTCCATCTGCGGTTATCTGTGCGTTTTTGCGATGTCTGGCC
>USHT01000138.1 GCA_900554455.1 uncultured Collinsella sp. | reverse complement strand
TCCATGTCCGTGCCCTCGGCGGCAAGTGCCGTCACGCTGGGGAATGAAGGATTCTCGTCGCCAAACAGCCCGGAGATGGTTTCGCGTGGCATATACAGCGTGAGCGAGCCCATGGAGTCGTTGCCGCCATCAATCACACCTACGATCTGCACCTCGCCGTTGGACACCTTGATGGTTTTCCCCAGCGCATCCTGTTCGTTGCCGTAAAGCTGATCGGCGCCGCCGCGGCTGATGAGCGCCACGCGCGAGCCTGATTGGGACTCGGCCTGGGAATAGGTGCGCCCTGCAACGAGCTTGCTGGCCCCCACGGCGTCGAGCATGTCGCTATCGACACCCTGTGCCATGACGGTATAGCTTTTATCGCCGGTCTTATACTCGGTATACGCGCTGTCGACAATGCCGATCTGCTCAATCTGCGGCACCAGTTTTTGAAGCTTCTCGATGTCGGACTCGGTGAGTTCTTGCGACGAATAGATTTGCACCATGCGTGCCGCATTGAGGCCCAGACTGTTGACCAGGCTGTTTTGGATGCCGCCGATGAGCGAAGTCATGGCGATAACCGAGGCGATGCCGATGACAATGCCCAAGATGGTGAGCAGGCTGCGCCCCTTGTTGGCTTCGAGCGAGTGAAGGGCTTCCTGGATGAGATCGCGGGCGCTCATGCCATCTCTCCTTTCGGCGGGTTGACGGAGGCGGAAATCCTGGGAAGGCTATCTACGGCGCTGTGCAGGTTCCGCGGTGCATGTGGAATATACGCGCCGTCGTGAATGCGACCGTCGCGGATGGTCACGGCACGGTCGGCCTCGGCGGCGATGCCGGGGTCGTGTGTGATGAGCACGATGGTTTTGCCGCGCTCCTGAAGTCTATGGAAGGTCTCCATTACAAGCGCTCCAGTGGCAGAGTCCAGGTTTCCCGTTGGCTCATCGGCCAGGATGATGGGCGGGTCATTAACGAGGGCGCGCGCGATGGCGACGCGCTGCATCTGGCCGCCCGAGAGCTCGGATATGCGGTGGTCCCAGTGGTCGACGGGCAGCGTGACAGCCTGCAGCGCGTGCACGGCGCGCATTTCGCACTGGCTACGGGGCACATTGGTGTAGGCCAGCGGCAGCATGACGTTTTCGATAACCGACAGGCGCGGCAGCAGGTTGAAACTCTGAAAGACAAAGCCAATGCTCAGGGCGCGAACTTCGGTGAGCTCGTCATCATCGAGCTCGGCCACGTTGAGCCCTTGCAGGTAATAGTCGCCCGCCGTCGGTTTGTCCAGGCAGCCCAGGATGTTCATGAGCGTTGACTTGCCCGAGCCCGAAGGGCCGGTAATAGCGACGAATTCGCCGGGATTTACTGCCAGACTCACGTTGTGCAGGATGTGGGCGCAACCTGCCTCGCTCTCAAAGATGCGGTGCACGTTGCGAATGTCGATGACGGGGCGCATTACATACCCTCGTCGGCAGACATGCTGCCCGAATCCGCACCGTAGCCGCCGTCAGCCGTTGCGTCCGCTCCGGTGTCCATGACGAGGGTGTCGCCATCGCGCAGCTTGGTAACCGGCACGTTGGGGTTAATCTCGTTGCCCTGGTCGTCGCGCTTGACCTGTGTCTTGCCGACTACGGCTTCGTTGTCGTTTTGCGTCACGACGGTCACCTTCACGCGACGGGTTTGCTTGCCCTCGTCATCAGTCGCCACGTTGACGTAATAGTGTTCGCCGTCTTCGGTCATGAGCGCCATCGTCGGCACCATCACCACATCGTCGAGCTGCTCGGTCACCACCGAGACCTCGGCCGTCATGCCCGGCTTCAGGCGCGCGTCGGGCGCCTCGATGAGGATGTCGACGTTAAAGGTTACGCTGCCGCCGCCACCGTTAGCGGCGTCGGAGTTTGCCGCCGACGCGATAGCCGTGACGGTGCCCTGGCTCACGATATCGGGAAACGCGGGGTACGTGACGTTGGCGCTCTGTCCAACGGCGATCTTGGCGATGTCCTTTTCGCCCACCTGCACGGTCACCTTCATCTTGGATAGGTCGGCGATCTGCATGCACTGCTTGCCACCGCTCGTATCACTTTCGCCCATAATCATGCCGCCTGTTACCGTGGCGCCTACCTTGGCGTTGAGCTCCACGATGCTGCCCGAGCTTGGGGCCGTGACCGTACGGCTGGCGGCCTTGGCGTTCGCCTGATCGAGGTTTGCCTGGGCTGATGCGAGGCTACGCTGCGCGGCCGATACGGCGTTCGTGTCCGCTGATGCTGCGGGGGAGCCAGCCGCTGCGGAAGCTCCATCGACGTCCGTCGTTGGGGTGGCCTGCGCGGCGGCTGCGGCTTTCTGCGCGTTGGCGAGGTCTTCTTGAGCGGCTGTAACTGCACGCTGCGCCTCGGCAACGTTGCGATCGAGCTCGTCGTTTTTAATGGTCATAAGCACGTCGCCCTCGTTGACGGATTGGCCTGCCTGCACGTTGATTGAATCGACCGTGCCGTCGACAGAAGGGGAGACCACTGAGGACGAAATGGGTTTGAGCTGGCCTTTCGCCTCGACCGTTGTGGTAAACGTGCCCTCGGTCACCATGTCGGTCACAGGCCCGCTAGCGCCCTGTGGCTGCGCATTGATAACAAGGGTTGCGACAATGGCAATGAGCGCGATGGCGCCCACGACGCCGGCGGCAATACCGCGTCGAATCAGCTTTTTGCGTCGACGTTCGGCACGTTTTGCCTTGAGCTTAGCATATGCCTCTTCATCGGAAATCTCGGTCGCATCGTTCGCGCGTCCGCTCTGCTTATCGGCATGTACGTTTGTAATCAGAGGAAACGTTTCGGTGGCACCTTCGGGCGTGTTCTCGGTATCATCCGGGCCCGGTGTGATCGTGGGGACATTCGGCATAGCGTCTCCTTTATAGAAAGAACCTCGATAATTATATGCGCCCACCGGTTGGGGCGGGCGCATAGGACGGTTTCTTTCGGAATTGTTAGATTGGTCGCAGCGGTTCCACGTTGTAGGAATGCGCGCGTTGCACTACGAGTGGACAACCACGCACAGGCCGACTTTGATGCAGTCGTGAAGTGCCTTGGCGTCTGCCAGGCGCAGGTTGATGCAACCGTGGCTGCCGCACCACTTGTACGACTCGGCATTATCGAAGCTCTTGTCGTTTTGCCAGGTGGCGTCGTGGAAGCCGATCATGTTGCCCTCAAACGGCATCCAGTAGCTCACCGGGCTCTCATATTTGGGTTTACCGGTCTCGGGGTCCTTGGCTCCGATCAGGGTGCTGCCGCCGTCGTTGCTGTTGATCTGCCACACGCCCTCGGGGGTGGCGTCTTCGCCCGGTTTGCCGGAAATAAAGTTGGCCTCCCAAACGATATTACCGTTCTCGTCGTAGTAGCGCGCGTGCTGCTCGGACAGATCGACATCGATGTATGCCTTCCAGTCGGGCTCTCCCTTTGCGGTAAAGGTGTCGGCCTTCTGGGAGTACTTGATCTCGATTTCGCCAGTTTGCTTGTTGTTAATGGCGTCCTCGACCTGCTTGGCGAGCGAGCTGCTGTCGATGGACCAACCAAAGTCGCCGCCTTCGACGGCGCACTGCTTGCCATCGGCGCGCGTCCACCAGCGAGTGGAGCCAACGGTATTAAAGCCATTGGCGAGCTCGGCTGCCCAGTTGCTGATCTGCGACGTATCGAGCGTGGGGTTGGCCGGATCGGCAAAGCTGATCCACTGCAGCACGGAGCTGCCGTCGACCTTTCCGGCATCCTCGCCGTTGAGCTTGAGGGTCACGTTGACGCCCAAGAAGTTGTTGGCGGCATCGCATGCGGCCTGAATCTGATCATCGGTCAGCGTTCCATTGAGCGGCTCATAGGCATCGTTGCCGAGCTTGGAAAGATCTACGGTCTCGGCCAGCGAGGCAAGCTCGAGCTCGGCATACTTAATGACATGCTCGCGGTTGAGTTTTTCGTTGGAGCGTGCCTTCTCGACGGTAAACTTGCCGGCCTGCTCGTCATAGGAGCTATTGACCTCGAACGTGCCCGAACGTCCTTCGTTAAACTCGTCGATGGCGGCGCCCAGATCCTTCTCAAACTTCTTTTGGTCAAAGGTATCGGAGAGCATGGACAGGTCGACGTCTTGATCAAGATCGACTTCTTTGGTGATAGCGGTTGTTTTGGTCTTGCCGCTTAAGGATTCCACAAGGCGGACCGGCCAAATAAAGGCTTCGTTGTGGTTGATGATCTCTTTTGCGGCATC
>USHT01000137.1 GCA_900554455.1 uncultured Collinsella sp. | reverse complement strand
CCGTACACGACGCCGGCGCTCACGCCCGTCAGGCGGCCGTTCTCGTTGATCTCGAGCTTGGTCTCGTCATCGACGTTGCGCGTGGCCTTGCAGTACACCACGGTCATCTGGGCGCCGGAGTTCTCGTGCGCGTCGATGATGGTGTTGAGGTCCATGTTAAAGATGATGTTGGTGCCCATCATCACAACATAGGGCTTGTCCGAGCGCTGGAACAGCGTCTTGTTGGAGATGATGTCGCGCAGCAGGAAGCGCATGCCGCCCTTGGTGGTGCCATATGCGTTGCCGGGCACCATGAACAGGCCGCCCTTCTTGCGGTCCAGGCCCCAGTCCTTGCCCGAGCCCACATGGTCGATCAGCGAGCGGTAGTTGCCCGGCATGACGACACCGACGGTCTTAATGCCGGCATTCATCATGTTAGACAGCGGGAAGTCGATCAGGCGGTAGCGACCCAAAAACGGAACGGACGCGATGGGGCGATCCTTGAGCAGCACGCTGCCGTAGGTCGAAGAGTAGTTAGCGGTGATATAACCGATGGCCTTGCGATTGATCATCGGATCATTCCCCCTTCCCGATAACGACGTCATTTCCAACGACGGCCGTATCCTTGGTGGTATCGACAGAGCCGAGCTTCACGCCCTCTTCGACCGTGGAGTTCTCGCCCAAAATAGCGCGGCAGATGTGCGCGCCGCTCTTAACGTGCGCACCCGGCAGCAGCACGGAGTCCTCGACCACGGCGCGCTCCTCGATGATGACATCGGTCGAAAGAATCGAGTGGCGAGCGGTGCCGTAGATCTTGCAGCCGTTGGAGACCAGGCAGTCGTCCAGGCGGCCGTCCGGGCCAATGTAGTGCGGCGGACGCGTGGTGATGTTGGACATGATGGGGAAGTGCTTGTCGAACAGATCGAACTCGGGGTTGTTGCCCAGCAGGTCCATCGAGGTCTCGTGGAAGCTGGCGATGGTGCCAACATCCTTCCAAAAGCCGTGGAACTCGTAGCTGTACAAGCGCTTGCCCTCGCCGAGCAGCTTGGGGATGATGTCCTTGCCAAAGTCGTGACTCGAGCGCTGGTCCAGAGCGTCCTCCTCGAGCGCCTCGATCAGTACGTCGGCCGAGAAGATGTAGATGCCCATGGATGCGAGGTTCGAATCGGGCTTATCGGGCTTCTCGGTGAACTTGGTGATGCGGCCGTCCTCGGGGTCGGTGGTCAGGATGCCAAAGCGGCTGGCCTCCTCCCACGGCACGGGCATAACGCTTACCGTGAGGTCGGCGTTGTTCTCAATGTGCGTCTTGAGCATCTTGCGGTAGTCCATGCGATACAGGTGATCGCCCGAAAGAATCAGGACGTACTTGGGGTCGTTGGCCTTGATGTAGTCGAGGTTCTGCGTAATGGCGTCGGCCGTGCCCGCATACCAGGCGCCGCCGGTCTGCGTTTCGTACGGCGGCAGGATCGATACGCCGCCGTCGCGGCTGTCCAGATCCCAAGCCTCGCCGGAGCCCACGTAGGCATGGAGCAGGTAGGGACGATACTGCGTCAGAACGCCCACCGTGTCGATGCCCGAGTTGGAGCAGTTGGAGAGCGAAAAGTCGATAATGCGGAACTTGCCACCAAAGCTAACCGCCGGCTTAGCGATCTTTTGGGTGAGTGCCCCCAATCGGCTGCCCTGTCCTCCTGCGAGGAGCATCGCGATGCATTCTTTCTTACTCATCGATTTCTCCTTCTGTCATCGATGTTCCTAAACCCATTAGCGACGGGCGCGGCACTCGGTCGCGCCCGTCGAGTAATGCCGTGCTGGCATAAGGGAACTCGCGCGCCTTTAAGCGTGCCAGATCTCGTCGCGGTACTCGCGAATGGTGCGGTCGCTCGAGAACCAGCCGGAGGAGGCGGTGTTGAGCAGCGCCTTGCGGTTCCAGGTCTCCTGGTCGCCGTAGCTGCCGGTGAGCTTCTCCCACGCATCCACGTAGCTGCGGAAGTCTGCCATGACCAGGTCGGGGTCGTTGTTGTTCATGAGCTCGTTGTAGATGCTCTCAAAGTTGCCCGAAAGACCGGCAAACGTGTTGTCCTTGAGCTCTTCCATCACGCGGCCCAGGCGCTCGCGGTCGCCGTTGAGGGTATCCCACGCAAAGTAGCTGTTAGATGACCAGAGCTGCTCGACCTCGTGGGCGGTCAGGCCAAAGATGGCCTCGTTCTCGCGACCGGCTAGGTCGGCGATCTCGATGTTGGCGCCGTCGAGGGTGCCCAGCGTAATGGCGCCGTTCATCATGAGCTTCATGTTGGACGTGCCCGAGGCCTCCTTGCCGGCCGTGGAAATCTGCTCCGAGATCTCGGCGGCGGGGTAGATGAGCTGGGCGTTGCTTACGCGGAAGTTGGGGATAAAGCAGACCTTCATAACCTCGTTGACGCGGGCGTCGTTGTTGATGACATCGGCCACGGAGTTAATGAGGCGGATGGTCTCCTTGGCAAAGGTGTAGCTCGAGGCAGCCTTGCCGCTAAAGATGAAGGTCGTCGGCGTCACGTGGAAGTTGGGATCGGCGATGCGACGGTTGTAGATGTCCATCACCTTCATGATGTTCATGAGCTGGCGCTTGTAGGCATGGAAGCGCTTAACCTGAACGTCGAAGACGGTGTTGGGGTCGATGACCAAACCGGTCTCGGCCTTGACGTAGGCGGCCAGGCGCTCCTTGTTGGCGCGCTTGGAGGCACCCACGGCCTTCAGGAAAGAGCGGCGAGAGATACTGTTTTTCATAAGAAACTTCTCCTTACTCATTGATGTAGTGCGATTCTGCTCTGCGGCCCTCGTGTGGGAACCGCTTCTATTGGCCTTATTATAGAAAAATATTTTCATTTTGTCTATCGGCTGTCTGCCCAATAATGAAAGGATTTTCTTGTGGATGTCGCACAATTTTAGCGAAAAGACTGGCCTTTTGGGCAGGATTCACGGAAATTTTGAAAGTTGTAGCTATTTTGTAACCATTGTAGAAAAATCACACTTTTTGCTGGTGAAAATAGTTTTCACTCAAAAAAGAGGGGAAAATCTGGTAAATTGAAAAGGATTTTCACAAATAAGTCGTACTAATGCGGCGAATTTGGGCGCTCTGCACAGAAACGATCGCGAATTTGTAGTCAAAGCCCCTCTTGCCAAGCGGGAGGGATTCTTTTATACTTTTCTTAAAGGAAAACTTCCCGACAATGGTGTTGGCGTGTGCGGCCAGCCCTTCCGGCGGGAAACGGAGCAGGAAAAAGGAGACCACCATGTCTACGACCACAAATTTCTGGGAGCTGCTGCAGCAAAGGCAGGACGAACTGACAAAATCCGGCCGTGCTGTGGCAGATTACCTTGTCCATCATGCCGACGAGGCACAGTACCTTTCCATTTCCTCCCTTGCGCGGGAATGCAAGGTAGCAGAGGCAACGGTGTTCCGCTTCTGCCGGGCGCTGGGGTTTGAGGGCTACCACGAAATGCGCATTGCGCTGGCACAGGCCAATGCCACCGGTGCGCTGGTCAACCAGCGTGTGCCGGAACCGGATGCCGACACGGCCACCCTGTGTGAGCACGCCAGTGCCCTGCTGATGACCACCATCAACGGCACGCAGAATGCGCTCTCGCCGGAAGCGGTGGACAGAGCCTCGGAGCTGCTGCGCAAGGCGCGGCAGGTGTACTGTCTGGGTCAGGGCGGCAGCATGCTGATCGCTAACGATATCTGCGCACGGTTCGCCTGCATTTCCACCAAGTTCCGCACGGCGGGCGACAGCCATCTGCAGCTGGTCACGGCCAGCCTGATGACGCCGGAGGATGTGGTGCTGTTCGTTTCCTATTCCGGTGCTACCCGGGATATGCTGGAGACCCTGCGCACAGCCAAGGCGGCAGGCGCAAAGATCATCCTGCTGACCCATTACGAGGACTCGCCCGGCGCAAAGCTGGCAGATGTCGTGCTGCTGTGCGGTGCACAGGAAAGCCCGCTGGACTCCGGCAACATCCCCATCAAGGTGGCGCTGCTGTATGTGGCAGAGGTGCTTGTGCTGCGCTACACCATGGATGACCCCCAGAACGTCATGGATGCACAGGACCGCACCAGCGAAGCGCTGGCGGTGAAGATGCTGTAAGAGAAGGGCCGGCCGATCCGCAGCTCTCCCGGAAA
Organism: uncultured Collinsella sp.; assembly: GCA_900554455.1. Lineage (GTDB taxonomy): Bacteria > Actinomycetota > Coriobacteriia > Coriobacteriales > Coriobacteriaceae > Collinsella. The sequence continues at coordinate 99 of USHT01000137.1, read as the reverse complement.
AAACAAATGATCCGAACCGGTCACTCCATAAAGGAGATCTGGTTCGGATCATTCTGGTTTATCGAGTGCCGATGGTGGGGGTCGAACCCACACGGTATT
>USHT01000136.1 GCA_900554455.1 uncultured Collinsella sp. | reverse complement strand
ATCTTCAGCACGCGCTCCACCTCGCCGCCAAAGTCGGCGTGGCCCGGGGTGTCGATGACGTTGATCTTGACGTCCTTGTACTCGATAGAGATGTTCTTGGCGAGAATCGTGATGCCGCGCTCGCGCTCCTGGTCGTTGGAATCCAGGACGCGGTCCTCGACCTGCTGGTTGGCACGGAAGGCGTCCGTGGCACGCAGGAGCTTGTCGACCATCGTCGTCTTGCCGTGGTCGACGTGAGCGATGATGGCGATGTTCCTCAGATTGTCTACGCGCATGTAGTTCCCCTATCTTCTATCCATATACAAACGGCACGCGTATGCGGCCCGCCCAGCGATACAACGCTCAGCGGGAATATTGAGCCTTTTACCGAAAACTCGTTTATTTTAGCGATTTTAGATGAGAGGGGTTTCCTCACCTGCAGGTTCAGGGTCGCTCCACATAAAACCATCGCCGGCGCCCATGCCCTCATACAGCACATATGCCGAAAAACCGCTCTCGAGCGTGGTTTCGAAGAAGCTCACGAGCAGAGCATCGTGATAGCCGCCGTCAACCTCGACGCAGCCGGTGTAGCCGATGGCATATCGGACGATACGGCCCAGGCCCTCGTCCTTAAGACCCATCTTGTGTTCGGAGATAAAGTTGGTGGCCGCCTCGAGGCACGCCTCTTCGCCGTCCTCGTCGAGCGCCGCCAGATATCGGTTGGAAGCAGCGTCCTCAATCGCCACAACTACGCCCGGATTCTCGCCGGCGGCAAGGTCGTCCAAGAACGCGCCGATCAGATCGCACACCATGGCGTCGAGCTCGGCGGAGACGTTACCGGCATCCTGCATATCCTGTGCCATCTTTAGACCTTCCCATCGAGTCCGGCGTCGTTACAGTTCCTGCGCCTCGGCGGCGATCTTGGCGGCAGCGTCGCGGGCGCGCATCATATCCATCGCGCGCTTGTCGAGCACCTTGATCTGACTGGTCAGCATTACCGCGTCGACCACACCCCAGATCACCAGGCCCGTAGAGATCGAAAACCCAAGCGCACCAACTGTACCACGAAGGCGCGAACAGATTGCCGCGACAAGGACGGAGATGACAACCATCTTGATAAACGAGCCGCGGCGTTCGCGAAGCGTGCGGGCCTGCGTCACATAGGCAATGCGCGCCGCCTCAGAAGCCTCAGAGCGCATCTGGGCCTCGCGCGCGATAGCCGCTGCCTCGGCCGACATGCCGCCGGCCATCAGCGAACGCTCCACAACCTGAACGCCCCGCATTTAGAAATCATCGGGGGAGAGCGTATGGACGAACTCGTCGAACTTCTCGAACTCCTGCTCGTCGTCGACTTCCTCGGCGCGGGTAGAAACAGTGCCCAGGCGATTCATGATGTCGTCCTCCACAAACATGGGAGCATTGCTGCGCACGGCAAGGGCAATGGCATCGCTGGGGCGGGCGTCGATCTTGCGCTCCTCGCCATCGGCCAGTACGACGATTGTCGCGTAGAACACCGGCGGCTCGGCGCGAACGATCTCGATGCGCTCGAGTTTGGCGCCCAGGGCGCCAACAGTATCGAGCAACAGGTCATGGGTAATCGGGCGCTCGGCGCGGCCGCTATCGATGCCACGGCTAATGGCAGCAGCTTCAAACGAACCAGTCTGAATGGAAAGGGAACGCAGCGGCGCGGGCGAGTCCGATTTGCTGCTGCGCTCACGAAGCACAATAAGCGATGGCACGGGACCGGCGGCCATGACGATGGTCTCTATGTCGACACGAACCATGGAACACCTCCGGTGCGTAGCGGTTAACGTGCGGCAGGGCTGCCGCATTGAATAGCTATACTACCCAATCTTTCGCCCAGCACACAAAACCAAAATGAGATTTATCACACACAAGAAAAAAGCCCCGAGGCAACGCCCCAGGGCTCTTCACAGTTTTGATGGTGGACCTGACAAGATTCGAACTTGTGACCTCCCGGTTATCAGCCGGACGCTCTAACCAACTGAGCTACAGGTCCATCGCGCAAGGGATATATTAGCCTAGTTGCGAGATAAGAGTCAACAACTTTTTTGAGAAAAATTTCTTTGCTATTTCCTCAGGTCATGCAGCATTTTTGTATCCACGTGAGTAAAAAGGGCGAACCCGCTTCTGCAGATTCGCCCTTTGCCTTACCTATGCCAAGGCGGCGGAAAGTTGTCCGATTCCGTCGAAATCGGTCTCGGAATTCTCCCCCGCGCGATCGATCTTGATGACCGATCCCTTCCACGTGGGCTCCGAATCCTCATCCTCGGCCGGCTTATACTCCTCGGTTTTTACCACGTAGGTGAAGTCAACCTCGTCTCGGCTGGGAAGGTCCTGGGTATCAAAGCCGTACTCTAGCCCCTCCAAAACCGTCTGCATAGCCTCGACAGGGTTTGCGCCGTCTTCCAGCTCGCGAACGCCCGTCTCGCTGTTGTAGAGGGCAGCAGGCGCCAGATACACGGTCCTGATGCGCTGCTGGCGCGTCTTCTCAAGCTTGTTGATCCAAACGACCAGCGCCACGATCAGCGCCCACCAGATGATGGAGATCACCAGATCGAGCGGGTTGTCGATCTGGTTGAATCCCAGCGAGTACCACAGGTACAGCAGGAAGATCGAAACCAACGCCGAAATGGCAAGGACCAGATAGTTGCTCTTCTTCATGGCTCTAACCTCCCCTTACTCCTGAGACTCGTCATCGTCGCCGAGGACCTTGTTCAGATCCTCTTCCAGACGACGGCTGTGCTTGTTACGGCGCAGGCCGACGAACAGGCCGTACACCGCGGTCACGATACCGCAGACAATCATGTACCAGTGGACCCAGCAAGTATCCTTCTGGCCATCGAACTTACCCAACGGGTTCTTGGCATCGAAGATCTGCTCCTCGCTTGCCGCGGCACCCTGGTTGTTACCGGTCACGGCGTTGTAACCGTTCGCAAGCGCGGTCGCGACCGTGTTGACAACGTTGTTGCCGCCGGCCGTACCGGGCGTAGCGCCCGGAGTCGTGGGCGTTGTTCCGGGCGTCACCGGATTCTGCGGCGTTGCCGGTACCGGCGTGACGGTCAACGTACCGAGCTCATCGGTCAACTCGTAGTTGTTCTCGTTCACCTGCATCCAGTCGATGGTGTAGGTGTTCTGGGAGCTGCCGACGCCTGTCTGCTGGCCGGTCACGGTAACGCCGATACGATCGGTCTGCGCCAGGCCATCAACAGTAACGGCAGCGTTCGTCAGGGCCGTACCGTCGAACGTCTTGGTCGCGCTGCCGGTCACAATGTGCAGCGGCGCCTTGGTGATGCGATAGCTCTTGGTGACCGCTCCGGCGTAGTTGCCCTTACCGGTGATGGTCGCGTTGATGGTCGCGACGTCGGCAAAGTCATCGGTGCCGTAGGTGACCTCGTAGTCAACGCCCTCCTTGAGCTCGTTGCCATCGGTGTCCTTCACAACAGGCATCCACTTGTGCTCGGCACCGTCGTAGATGCTGTCCTCGGGATCGTCGACCGTAACGCCCTTATAGCTGTCGCTCGGCTCATCGTCGGTGCCCGGCGTAATGGACTGCGGCTTCACCGTAAGCGTACCGAGGTCCTCGGAGACAACCTTGTAGTTCTTGGCCTTGGCCGTCTTATCGAACGTCAGCTTGTAGGTGTTGCTGCTGGAGCCCACCTCGGTTTGCTCGCCCGTGGCCTTAAGCGTGGCCTCCTCGCCGTTCACCAAGTTAATCTTGCTGGCACCGGCGGTCAAAGCCTCGCCGTCGTACACCTTGCTGGCAGAGTCGGTCTTCACCGCAAGTTCAGCGGGCAGGACCTTGATGGTGCCGTCAACCTTCTTGATGTCGAGCTTGGACGTCACGTCCTTGCCCTCGGCGTTGCGGATCACCAGATGGTCAACCGTGGCCTTGACGCCATCACCGTTCGCATCCGTAGCGGTTGCGTCAGAAGAAGGCGTGCCGTCAACGGTGTAGCCCTCAGGCAGCTCACTCACCGTGACCGTCGCGCCATGCGGCTGTCCGTCATAGGTGAAGGTGCCACCCGTGGTGGTAACCACCACGGTGTCCTTGGACTCGATAACCGTCAGCGTGCCAACCTCGGTAGAGACAATGCTGTAGTTCGCTTCGCGGGCCGTACCGTTCCAAGCGAGCGTGTAGCTGTTCTTGGAGCTGCCAACCTTGGTCTGGCTACCGGTCACGCGGAAGTCAACCGTCTCGCCGTTGACGAGGCCGCTGATGGCGCCGCCAGCGGTCAAAGCACGGCC
>USHT01000135.1 GCA_900554455.1 uncultured Collinsella sp. | reverse complement strand
TTCTCGGCGGGCGGCATGATCTGCGCTTCGCTGGCAACGCAATGGAAGACTGGTCCCTTCGCTGGCCTGGCAGGGGCGCGTCCGGACGACATTCGCCCCGATGCCGTGGTGCTGGGCTATCCGCTGCTCGACTTTGCCTATGTGCGTGATATGCAGACGCGCGACCCGCGCATCGACCTGCGCGTTCCCAAGACGGGTGGCAAGACGGGGCGCGATTTGCTCAACGACTACCTGTCGATGGTGACGGGCGGCGAGGCAACTGACGAGCATCTGGCCGACATCTGCCCCACCACGCATGTTTCGCGTCAGATGCCACCGACCTTTGTGTGGGGCGTGTCCGACGACAAGACGGCGCCGATCGCGCAGGTCTACCCGTTTGCGCAGCGCATGGCCGAGGAGGGCGTTGCATGCGAGATGCACGTCTTCGACCAGGGTGGTCACGGCCTTTCGCTCGGCAACGCCAACACCGCGGTCGACAACGAGGACAAGCAGGTTTCCGTCCGTCCCTGGATCCGCCTGGCCTTCCGCTTCCTCGAGCGCCATCTGTAAGAGTCCCGGCATCCAAGCCCTTCAATAACTTGCGGTGAAATAGTTCCTATCTGGGGCATCAACCAGCCCATCCAGGAACTATTCCACCGCAACTTCGTTTTTGATGCCCCGCCCGGAAACTGCGCCCCAGTTTTGCCTTTCAAGGTGGGACGCAGTTTCCCATAGGGCCTCGACTGGGAAAGCGCGTCCCGTTTCGAGCGGGGATTCCGGGATGCATTTTCCGTAAGAGGCCTGTTTGGGAAACCATATCTCGTTTCGAGCCGGAATTCTGGGATGTAGTTTCCCCGAGAGGCCTCATCGGGAAACTATGGCCCTGAACTCTCCTGCCTGTCCCCATTGCGCCAATTTGCTGATTGAACATCGTTGCATGTTCGCGCTATCATGCATGGTTAAAATTGGTTAGCCATGGCAAACGGTTAGCCTTGGTGAACATAAATACAACGCCCTGTGGGCGTCGGGGGAGGAACACGGACGTGAAGCTCGATACACTCGAGATTGGAAAGGACGCCGTTGTCGCATCGGTGGCATCGGACGATCAGGCACTCCGACAGCATATTTTGGACATGGGTCTAACGCCGGGCACCGAAGTCACCATGATGAAGTACGCCCCCATGGGCGATCCGCTCGAGATCCGCCTGCGTGGCTACGAGTTGACACTGCGCAAGGACGATGCCGCTCGCATCGAGCTCGTGGGTATTCACGACACCGATACGGGTCCGCGCGCTAACGCCGCAATCGGCACGACGGAGCATCCGGCTCTGGGCGAGGGGACGTATTCGCCCCGTGCGGCAAAGACGGCCGTGCCCGAGGGCGCACCGCTGCACTTTGCCCTCGCCGGCAACCAAAACTGCGGCAAGACCACGTTATTCAACCAGCTGACGGGCTCCAACCAGCACGTCGGTAACTTTCCCGGCGTGACGGTCGACCGCAAAGATGGCGCTATCCGTAACCATCCCGAGGCGAGCGTTACCGACCTGCCTGGCATTTACTCCCTGTCGCCGTACACAGGCGAAGAGGTCGTGAGCCGTCAGTTCATCCTTGACGAGCGCCCGGACGCCATCATCGACATCATTGACGCTACCAACATCGAGCGTAACCTGTACCTGACACTGCAGCTCATGGAGCTCGACCGCCCCATGGTCATCGCGCTCAACATGATGGACGAGGTGACCGCCAACGGCGGCGCCGTGGACGTCAACCTGCTCGAGAGCCTGTTGGGCGTGCCCGTTGTTCCCATTAGCGCTGCCCGCAACGAGGGTATCGGCGAGTTGGTGGATCATGCCTTGCACGTGGCGCGGTTCCGCGAGCGCCCTGGTCGCCTGGACTTTTGCGCGCCCGACGGTCCGGACGGCGGTGCGCTGCATCGCTGCATCCACGGTATTGCTAACCTGATCGAGGACCATGCCGTGACGGCGCACATCCCGGTGCGCTTTGCGGCGACCAAGCTGGTCGAGGGCGATGAGCTGGTAACCGAGGCGCTTCACCTGGATCGCAATGAGCTCGACGCTATCGAGCACATCATTACCCAGATGGAGGGCGAGGCCGGCACCGACCGCCTATCTGCGTTGGCCGATATGCGTTTTAGCTTTATCGGCGACGTGTGCGGGCGCTGCGTCGTCAAGCCACACGAAAGCCGCGAGCACGTGCGCTCCGTCAAGATTGACCGCATCCTAACAGGTCGTTACACAGCCATTCCGGCGTTTCTGGTGATCATGGGCCTCGTCTTTTGGCTGACGTTTGGCGTGATCGGCGCGGCGTTGCAGGGACTCATGGAGGACGGTATCGCTGCCATCATCGCCTCGGCCGATGCGGGCCTCAAGGCGTTCGGTACTAACGACGTGGTGCGCTCGCTGGCTGTCGACGGCGTGCTTACGGGTGTGGGCAGCGTGCTGACCTTCCTGCCGATTATCGTCGTGCTCTTTTTGTTCCTCTCCATTCTGGAAGACTCCGGATACATGGCACGCGTGGCCTTTGTCATGGATAAGGTGCTGCGTCGCTTTGGCCTGTCGGGCCGCAGCTTCGTGCCTATGCTCGTCGGTTTTGGCTGTACCGTGCCGGCTATCATGTCGACCCGTACGCTCCCATCCGAGCACGACCGCAAGATGACGGTCATGCTCACGCCGTTCATGAGCTGCTCGGCCAAGTTGCCGGTCTATGGTCTGCTGTGCGGGGCGTTTTTCCCACAGGCGACGGTTCCCGCCATGGTCTCGCTCTATCTGATTGGTATTGCGGTTGGTTGCATTGCGGCTTTGGTGCTCAACCGTACGGCATTTAAGGGCGACCCGGTGCCGTTTATCATGGAGCTTCCCAACTACCGCCTGCCGAGCGTCAAGACGACGGTGATGCTGGCATGGGATAAGGCCAAGGACTTTATTACCAAGGCCTTTACCATTATCTTTGCCGCTACCGTGGTCATCTGGTTCCTTCAGACGTTCGATATCCGCTTTAACGTGGTCGCCGACCAGTCGCAAAGCCTGCTTGCGGGCCTCGGCAGCATCATCGCGCCGGTGTTGACCCCGCTCGGTTTTGGCGACTGGCGCGCCTCGACGGCGCTCGTCACGGGACTCATCGCCAAGGAGAGCGTCATCTCGACGCTCACGGTGCTTTTGGGCGCAACGTCGCCCGCGGTGCTGTCAACCATGTTTTCGCCGTTTACCGCTTACGTGTTCCTGGTCTTTACGCTGCTGTACCCGCCCTGCGTGGCGTCCATCGGCGCCGTCAAGAGCGAGCTGGGCACGCGCTATGCCGTTGCTGTGTTCGCGTTTCAGGTGACGGTCGCCTGGATCGTGGCGTTTGTCGTGCATTCGGCGGGCATATTGCTGGGTTTGGCTTAGTTATTTATTGACGGCGCAACCTCTGTGTATCGAATTGTTTCGGTCCCGTGTCCGTTACTGACGGATGTGGGACCGTTGCTATATAATCGCCTCCGCTCAAAATGATTGGAGATGTTATATATGAGTCAGGCAAGGCAAGACGGCATCACGCTCAGGCAGTGGCTCCCGCTCATCGGGCTCACCTGCTGCGCGTTCGTGTTCAACACGTCGGAGTTCATGCCCATCGGCCTGCTGACCGACATCGCTGCATCGTTTTCGCTCACCGAGGCCCAAGCTGGCATCATGATCTCGGTCTATGCCTGGGGCGTCATGCTGCTGTCGCTGCCGCTTATGGTGTTTGCCTCGCGCTTTGAGTTCAAGCGGATGCTGCTCGGCGTGCTCGCCGTGTTCTCGCTGGGCCAGTTCCTGTCCGCCGTGGCGCCCACCTATCCTATTTTGGTTTGCGCACGTCTGGTGGTCGCCTGCGCGCATGCCGTGTTCTGGTCGGTCGCCTCGATTATGGCCTCGCGCCTGGTCGACACTCGCCACGGCGCGCTCGCCATCAGCATGATCGCCACGGGCTCGTCCATCGCGCAGATCTTTGGCCTGCCTCTCGGTCGCGCCATTGGCTTGGCCGTGGGCTGGCGCATGACGTTTGCCGTGGTCGGGGGCCTCTCAGCCATCGCGGTCGTCTACCAGGCAGCGGTGTTCCCGGCCATGCCGGCGGGCGAGCGCTTTACCGTCAAACAGCTGCCCGAGCTGCTCAAGAATCCGTTCCTGGTCGCGCTCTACGCGGTCACGGTTTTTATGGCGACCGGCTATTACGCAAGCTACAGCTATATCGAGCCATTCCTGGCGCAGGTCGCGCACGTCGATGCGGGCGCCATCACCATGACGCTGACGGCG
>USHT01000134.1 GCA_900554455.1 uncultured Collinsella sp. | reverse complement strand
GACATGACGGTTTCGAGCTCTCCGCTCGAGCCCGACGAGAACGTCCGCACCGGTTCGGCCAGCTACACGGCTAACGGCAAGGGCCTCGACGTGTCCTTCGCCTTTAAGAAGATGGGCGTCGACACCGTCGCGCTCGGCTTCTTCGCTGGCTTCACGGGCAAGTTCATCGTCGAGGAGGTCATGAACCTGGGTTGCCTCTGCCGCCCGGTCTGGACCGACGGTATCACGCGCATTAACACCTACGTCAACGATGGCCAGCACGAGTACGGCATCCTGAACCCCGGCGCCCCGATCACGCCGCAGCACCAGGAGGAGCTCTACAACATCCTGGACACCGCGGGCGATCTCGAGTGCCTGATCGTCTCCGGCTCCGTGCCTCCCAAAGCTACGCCCGACTTCCTGGCTAAGGTCATGGAGCACGCTCAGGCTCGTGGCGCTGACGTCGTTCTGGACCTGTCCTCCGACAAGCTCAAGGAGCTCGCTCACAAGAAGCCGCTGCTCATCAAGCCGAACCATCACGAGATGAAGGCCATCTTCGGCGTGCCGGTCGACACCGACGACGAGGTTCGCGTTGCCATGAAGATGGCTCACGACGCTGGCGTTCAGAACGTGCTGCTCACCCGTGGTAGCCGCGGCGACGCTTACTTCTCCAACGGCGAGGACATCTGGTACGCCAAGCGTGAGTTCAACATCAAGCTGGTCTCTTCCGTCTGCGCCGGCGACTGCACCCTCGCTGCGTTCCTGCACAAGTGGTACAGGGATCGCGACAACGTCGAGGAGGCCATGAAGCTCGCTATGGCCACTGGCGCCAACGTTGCCGAGTCCGTCGGCATTGGTGACTTCGGTCACGTCGACGAGTACAGCAAGCGCGTTGCTGTCCGCAAGCTCGATCGTCAGTAATCGAAACGCGACATATTCGTGCGCATGCGGCGCCCCGGTTTCGGCCGGGGCGCCTTTTTTGTTCCGCCATGGGGGAGAGGTGTCCTGCCGTACTTCATCGCTTCCACACCGTTCACCGAGTTGTCCTAGCCTTTTACCGATGCGTGGAATATACTTTCATTAACACGTTGCTTCGTGAAAGGAACATTCATGATTTACACGCTCACTGCTAATCCCGCCATTGATTACAACATCGCCTGCGACGGCCTTACTGCCAATACCGTCACGCGTACCCGCAATGCCGTCTACACGCCCAACGGCAAAGGCCTCAACGTCTCGTTTACGCTTGACCACTATGGTGTCGACACCACGATCCTGGGTTTCTTCGCCGGCTTCTCGGGCGAGTTTATCGTCAAGGGCGCCGAGGCCCTGGGCGTGCCCGTCAAGCCCGTGTGGACCGACGGTATTACGCGCGTCAATGTGTTCCTCAACGCCGGTCCCGACACCGAGTACAACATGGTCAATGCCGGTGCCGCCATCAATGAGGCCAACGAGCAGGAGATGTTTGAACTTATCGATTCGCTCGATGACATGACCTGCCTGGTCATCAGCGGCTCGCTGCCTCCCAACACTTCCGAGGGCTTCTTGGCCGAGGTCCTGCGCCGTGTCAAGGCCAAGGGGGCCGAGTTCGTCCTCGACATCTCGAGCCATCAGCTGGCAGACCTCATTGCTCTGGAGCCACTGCTGATCAAGCCCAATGACGACGAGCTGCTTGACATCTTTGGCATCAAGGTGAGCGGTGGCGACGACGAGTCCGTCAAGGGCGCTATGGCCGAGCTGCACGCCAAGGGCGCCAAGAACGTGCTGCTGACCCTTGGTGGCGCCGGTGCGTACTTCTCCAACGGCGAGCATATCTGGTTTGCCAACCGCACCTTCGACGTCAAGCTGCTGTCGACGGTGTGTGCCGGCGATTCCTCCCTCGCTGCTTTCCTGTCCGTGTGGCATGACGCCCCCGAGCGCGTCGAGGACGCCCTGCGCCTTTCGATGGCCACTGGCGCCAACGTGGTCGAGTGCCCCGGTCTGGGTGATTTTGCCAAGGTGGACGAATATAAGAAGCACATCGAGGTTCGCCAGGTCTGCTAGTTCCGGCACCTTGTCTGAATAGTTTGATTATTTCGCATCCGTCTTAGACTAGGACGGATGCGTTTTTGTTTATCGGACTTGCGTGTGCAGTGGAGGCTGTTTCTTGCTAGACTTCTTGCAGACGCAATCGATAGCCAATTTGATAGTCGCAGGAGGCCATAGGCATGTGAAATGTTTCGCTCAACGGTACTCAACCGTCCGATGCGTCCCTGCGCGTCCTGCGCGCGCTTGAGGCGGCTGGTCTTGAGGCTTGGTACGTGGGCGGTTGGGTGCGCGACGCCCTGATGGGGTGCCCCAGCCACGATGTTGATATGTGCTGTAGCGGCCTGTGGCAGGAGTCCAAAGCGGCGCTCGAGGCCGCCGGCATCGCGGTTGTGGAGTCGGGCATTAAATTTGGCGGAATCACGGCTATTTCCGATGGCGAGCGTATCGAGGTCACCACGTACCGTCTGGATGGCTTCTATACCGATGGGCGTCATCCTCAGAGTGTCGAGCGTGCCGCCTCGCTTGAGGACGATCTGGCACGCCGCGACTTTACTGTCAACGCCATGGCCTGGCATCCCGAGCGCGGGCTTGTCGACCGCTACGACGGCCAGGGTGACTTGGAGCGCAAGCTGATTCGCGCTGTCGGCGATCCCAAGCGTCGCTTTAACGAGGACGCCCTGCGCATGCTGCGTGCGGTGCGCTTTGCCTGCCGTCTGGACTTTATGATTGAGCCCGAGACCAAGTGTGCGCTTGCCGAGTGCGCGCCGTTGCTCGAAGCCGTGGCGCGTGAGCGTGTGGGTATTGAGCTCGAGGGCATTCTTTCGACCGGTCATGGGGGAGACGCGATGCTCCGCTATCCCGAGCTCATCTGCGCCGCCGTGCCCGAGTTGGCAGCGGGTCGCGGGTTTGATCAACGCAGTGTCTATCATGCGTTTAACGTCTACGAGCATATCGGCCGCGTGCTGACGGTGGCAGGGGAACTGGCGCTGTGCGACGGCGTCGCGCCATCGTCGAGCCTTATGTGGGCGGCGTTTTTGCACGATGTGTCCAAGCCCGAGTGCTTCACGGTCGATCACGCCGGCAGCGGACACTTCTACGGTCATCCCGAGCTCGGCGCCAAGAAGGCGCGCGTCATTATGGATCGCCTGGCCCTCTCGCACGACTTGGTGCGCGACGTGTGCCTGCTCATCAAATACCATGACAAGCCGCTGCGTCCCGAGCGATCCTGCCTGCTCAATATGATGTTTGCGCTTTCTGGCGAGGGCGTCGACACGGCCCGCCTGATTGACGAGCTCATGGACCTTAAGCGTGCCGACACACTCGGCAAGGCCCCGTCGTGCTTCTATTATGTTGAGACGATTGAGGAGATGCGCGCGCTGGCGCACGAGCTGCTGAAGGCAGGGGAGCCCTATACGCTTAAGATGCTCGCCATCAACGGCGGCGACCTGATCCGTGCCGGAGTCAAGCCCGGGCCGGAACTGGGTCAGCTTCTCAACTCCGCCCTCGACGCCGTGATCGAAGACGATATTCCCAACGAGCGCGAAGCTCTTTTGGTTCATCTCAACTTGAATTAGCTACCATGTTTACCTGCGTGTTCCATAACCTGCCGACAATTTTTCGGCAATTTGGAATTTCTTCTTGCGCTGACGTTTTTTGTCCCGTAATATATTTCCTCGCAGCACGGCAGTGCAGATGTCATGTGGCCCGTTCGTCTAGCGGTTTAGGACGCCGCCCTCTCAAGGCGGAGATCACCAGTTCGAATCTGGTACGGGCTACCACGCATCTGATACCCGGCTTTCCCATGGAAGGCCGGGTTTTTATTTTCAAACAAACGTCTGCAATTCGCGTTTGAACCAGAGCTTTGCGTTCTGCCTATGGCCCTTACGGGTACAATATCCAAGATATTTTGACTGTTAGAAGGAGTCTCATGACGGAGTCCTCTCAGCATACGTCTAAGCCCCAGGTCGAGGTTGAGGCCTCGGGCGGAGATGACAATAAGAGCGCACGCCGCGGCGCCATCTTTATCGGCGTCGTGCTGGTGGGTTATATCGTCTATCTGGTGGTAACCGGGCAGATGGGGCAGTTCTGGGCCGCAATGTCGAGCGTCCAGGCGCCATGGCTCGTTGTCGCGTGTCTTTGCATGTTCATGTATCTGTTCTTTGGCATTGTGGCCTATGCGATCGCCGTCTGGCTCGATCCCAATTCGCCCGTCGGCATCCGCGACCTGATCTCGGTCGAGGCGAGTGGCATCTTCTTTGGTAACCTGACGCCCATGAT
>USHT01000133.1 GCA_900554455.1 uncultured Collinsella sp. | reverse complement strand
ATTCAATCATGACGTTTGCACCCCGGTTGGAACTGCAAGTAATGTTGATGGAGGCAACATCACGTTTAACCTTGGTGAGCAGTCTGCGGCGAACGGTACGGCTGGCACGATTACATACTACCTAGTCGAAAATGCCGGAAAGGTTTCCGGCATCACATACGACCCCGCCGTGTACGAGATTAAGGTGACAGTCGAAGACCACCCGACTGTGCTCATGACTGTTCCGACTCGGGACGATCCGAACAAGACCATAGAGCTCAAAATCCATAACTACAAGATCAAAGACGTGAGCGCGGTCGAGCATCCCAAGGGCGAAACTGACTCCCAGAACGTTTCTGTGAAACCAGATGCTACTGAGGGTTATTATTCGATTGACGGCCCCGACGGGGGAAAGACCTTCACCAACAAGTACACCCCTAGTGTTTCCTGGACTCCTATGGCGACTAAGATCGTTGAGGGTGGCGAGATGAAGAAGTTTACACTTCAGCTCGCGACAGACAGCCGCTTTAGAGACACAGACATCATCGGTACTGCCGAGACCACCTCTGGTAAAGATACGAAGCAGACGCTTTCGTTCAAGGACGCCACTGATAAAGATAAAACGATTGAGTTCAAGTACTCGCTCTCTGATATCAGGAATAATTCCGACGACCCGGGCGGCTCCACGGGTGGCTCTTTCAAGACCTTTACGTACTATGTGCGCGAGAAAACCGACGGTTCGCAGTTCTCGCACTACACGTACGACCAGTCGGTCTATAAGTTCACGGTTGTGCCAACGTATGACACCGAAAAAGGAGAGATCAACTGTAGGGTGACCTACATGAAGGGATCCGTTGACTCCAAGGGCGATTGGACAGCAGACCCCAATGCCAAAGAACGGACGTTCATTGACACCTCCGCCCCCAAATCCACCGACACCTCCATCCCCACCTTCACCAACACCTACTCCACCTCTTTGCCCCTTTCTGGTATGTCGGGCGTCACTCTGACGTACCTTGCCGGCGCGGCGGTGCTTTGCGCTGCTGCGGCCTGGATGCACATTCGTCGCAAGGCGAATGCGAAGGGAGGCGAGCGTCGTGAATAAGAAAGTTAGCTCCTTCCCGTTCTTGTTTGCACTGCTCGCCCTCTTGGTCAGCACCTGCGCGGTCGTGTTCCCCGCTTCCGCGCAGGCCGCGCCGACCTCGACAGGTTCCATCACGGTGAGCGGTACCGTGGCGCGCAGCTACGACGCCTACCAGATCTTTAGCGCCGATGTCTCCGACGGCGACAACGACGCCAAGGTCTACTCCCAGATCGCTTGGGCAAGCGACGCCGTGCGCGACGCCGCGCTGCCTGTGCTGCACAGCGCCGGTATGCCCAATTCCCAGACCACCGCGCAGGAAGCTGCCGAGTGGCTCAACACCGATTCCCATCTTACGAGTGCGCTGAGCGCACAGCTCGCTCGTTCCCTCCAGAACTCTGGCGCCGAGCTCGCGGACCTTAACGCGGGCACGGCGGCCGAGCTGCCCTGCGGCTACTGGCTCATCGTCGCCGACGACGACGCCATCGCCCAGGGCGAGGCCGGCACCGCGCCGATCATGGCCCTGGTGGGCGGCAGCGCCGTCACCGTCAAGCCAAAGGCGGCGACCCCCAAGGTGTCTAAGCATGTGTTGGAGGACAGTACCGCCGCCTGGCAGAAGGCCGCCGACGCCACGGTCGCCGACGACCTGTACTGGCGCCTCTCGGCCACGGTCCCGGCGGGGCTTTCCGCCTACGACGCCTACGCGGTGCAGTTCGTCGACGCCATGAGCGCGGGGCTCGACCCCTCCAAGGTCGCTGCGAGCATGCATGTATACGTGGCGGCAGGCGCGGACGGCGACTTCGATGCCGTCTCGACTAGCAAAGACGGGCGCGTAGGCACCGAGCCCGCGAAGGGCTGGACCGACATCACGGCCCAGTGCGCCACCAAGGTAGCGGCGGACGGCAAGACCTTCACCGTGCGCACCTGCGACCTCATCGCCGTGCTCGGCGGGGCCGACGCCTTTACCGCGGGCGCCCGCGTGGTCGCCGTGTACAACGCGCCGCTCAACAGCGCATGCAACCACGGCATCGCGAAGGGCAACCCCAACGAGGTGTACCTGCGCTACCCGCGCTCTCCCTTTGCCGATCAGTCCGGCGACGCCGGCTTCACCCGCACACCGAGCGACGACGCGTGCGCCTACACCTGGGACCTCGCGCTCACCAAGCGCGGCAGCGACGGTGATAAGCCGCTTGCTGGGGCGGTCCTGAGCATCACCGACGACCGCGGCCGCACGCTGGCGGCCGACGGCACGTGGGATGCGGAGGGCAAGGCCACCGTCACCACGGGCGAGGACGGCCGCGTGACCGTCTCGGGTGTGGACTCGGGCAAGCTGGAGGTCCGCGAGCTCAAGGCACCCAAGGGCTACGCCGCCTTTGAGGGCACGCGCTCCGTGACGGTCAAGGCCGAGGGCCTGGACGTCGACCAGGTGGCCGCCGCCAAGCCCAAGCTCACCATCACGGCTGAGTCGCCCCTGCGCGCCGACAGCGCGGACGGGTCGACGGGCAGCCTGGAGGCGTCGCTCATCAACACGCCCACCGGCACACCCCCTAGCACTACCACCGGAGGCTTTATGCCCTCGACTGGCGATATGGCAATGTACGCCGCGGCCGCCGCAGCGGTCGCCGGAGCTGCACTGATTGTGGTCGCGCTCCTGATCAAGCGGGGAGGTGGCAGCCATACAGAGTAGCCAATGGCCCCACAGAGAGCGGGGCGAGACATAACCAAGCAGATGCTTAGACACAGACAGATGGTTTTAGATCAAATGGACTTCAAGCAGAAAGCAGAGGAAAAGAAGATAGCATGAGCAAGAACATCGCACGCCTGGCAGTAACCGCCGGCCTCACAGCAGCGCTGAGCTTCGGCGGCGTGATGGCCCCGGTCACGATGGCGCTTGCTGAGGGCGACGCGAACGGCTCGGTGACCATCGGAAAAGCGTTGGGGAACGATACCGAATTCATGGGTTACAAGATCTTTGACGCTGATGTTGCAAAGGATGAGAACCGCCAGACGCTTGTGAGCAATATCGCATGGGCGAACGACAAGGTTGAAGTTGCTGTTAAGGAAGCGATTAAGGAATTCGATACGCACGCCAATATCGCAACCGCCCAGGATGCTGCAGATTGGATTAGCAAGAACGTGATGCACACCGGTAAAACGACTAGCGTAGCATCTGACTCTGCTGCATATAAGATTGCGGCTGCTGTGGCTAAGGTGACCGATCTGGGCGATCCAAGTGATTGCGCGGCCACTTCGAATGGTGTTGCCAACAACCTTTCACACGGCTATTGGCTCTTTGTGACTGACGCCCTTACTGTCGCAGGCACCGAAACCGCCACCGCCCCTATCTTCGCTGTCGTCGGAGATGAAGCGGTTTCAATTACCGAGAAGACCAGTATTCCCACTGTCGACAAACAGGTTCGTGAGGGCGATGCCTGGGGAAAGGTGAGTGACTCGCAGATTGGTGAGAAAATCGAGTATGAGCTGATCGGCACCGTTGCCGATAACATCGACACCTTTGCCACGTACAAATATGAGTTCCATGATCACCTTTCCGTTGGACTGAAGGCCGACAAAGATTCCGTTGCTGTGACTATTGACGACAAGACTGTCCAGCCTGCAGGTAACTACAGTGTGCAGGTTAAGGATACTTATGGTGAGTCCAACAATGTTACAGGCCATGACCTGACGATTTCCTTTGACGACCTCAAGGCCACTGCAAAGGCTTCGAACGTGACCTTGACCAAAACTTCCAAGGTCGTTGTGACCTACAAGGCCGAGCTTACTAGCGATGCTGAATACACGGCCACCGGCAACACCAACAAGGTCGAGCTTGTCTACTCCAACAATCCCATGACTAGTGTCACTGGTACCTCTACGTCAAAGGAAGTCACCGACTACGTTTTTGGCCTGGATATTACCAAGGTTGAGGAAGGCAATCAGGATAAAAAACTTGTCGCTGGCTTTAGGGTCAAGGTCGTTAATAACGGAGATTCTGAATCTGCTGGCAAATGGTTGAAAAATGACGGAACCCTTGTCAGGACTGAAGAAGAGGCTTCTGAGTTTATGACCGATAACGAGAACGGCAAGGTCTTTATCCCCGGTCTCGTTGAGGGTACGTACGAGATTACCGAGACGACCACTCCTTCGGGTTACAACGCTATCACCCCCTTTCAGATTACGGTGACGCCTACGTACGACGCGACCGGCACGCTGACGAAACTCGAGGCGAAGCCTGAGCCTGGTTCCG
>USHT01000132.1 GCA_900554455.1 uncultured Collinsella sp. | reverse complement strand
CCCTCGGGAACGAGGGTATTTGGCTCTACAAGGCCACCAGATGCGATTTAAGGCTCTTTTTTGCTTTGCACGCCCTTGGCCCACTCGGCACTGGCTCTCATGGCATTCTCGAGGGCCTCGCGCAGTTTTTGGTCTTCGATGGGCGCCACTTGGCGCTCAATCTCGGTGCGCTCGGCCTCACTTAGGTCGGCGTGCGGGGCCGACGGGCGCTCGGTCGTCGCCGGGCTCAGGCGCTCCTTGGCGGCGGGCGGCGTGTGACCGGGTGCGGTGGTTTTGAACACCAGACCGTCCACATGCGCACCGGCGCGCTCCATGCGCGCGCGAATGATCTCGCGCAACAGCGTCATTTCCTGCGTCCACGAGGGCGAATCGAGATATACCAGCAGCTCATTGGACTCGGGCAGGTAGCGCAAGCCCGTCACATGCCGCCCCTCGCGCGTGCCCGAGCACACCGCGTTCCACGCGCGATAGACCGCGCGCGACTCCTCGGCAGCCTCCATCTGCGCGCGGCGCTCAGGTGTCGCGGCCGCCAGGATGCGCTGACGCTCTGCGTTCAAAAATCCACTGAAGGCAACCGTTTCGCTCTCGCGCTCGTAATTAGCACGTCTCACCCATGCTCACCACCTTGGCTCGATCAAGCAGGTCATCGGTAAAATACCCCAGGTTGGTCGTGGTTATGACCGTTTGGATATCATCGCCGATCAGCCGCAGAAAAGCGCCGCGACGCTCGCCGTCGAGCTCGCTCATCACGTCGTCCAGAAGCAACAGCGGAGCAGTACCCAGAACATCGCGAGCCACGGCCACCTCCGCCACCTTCCAGGCTAGAACCAACGTTCGCTGCTGACCTTGGCTGGCAAACGAACGAGCGGAACGACCCGCCACGGTAAACTCAATCTCATCGCGATGCGGTCCCACCAACGTCACGCCGCGGCGAATTTCCTCGTCGGCGTGCTCATCAAGGGCAGTCAGCATGCGCTCGTACGCCCAGCCCTTCAGCTCTTCGCGATCCTCGACCTGGGGCAAATCCCCCAGTGTGGACGCATAGGTCACGTTGGCGGCCTCACCGGACGCCACTTGCCCGTAGGCAGCGTGCACATGGCCCGCCAACCGGTCGAGCAGGGCCAACCGGTGCACGAGCAGGGCCGAGCCCGCGCGGGCAATCGAATCGTTCCACGCGCCGAGCATCTCGCGGCAGCACCAGGTATCCTTGAGCAAGGCGTTACGCTGAGTCACGCAGCGCCCATAGGTGCTCGCAAGATCGGCATACCGTGCGCTCAGTTGCATGCCAAAGTCATCGAGGGCGGCGCGACGCACACTGGCGCCTCGCTTAACCATGTCCAGATGGTCGGGGCAAAACAGCACGCTCGGCAGAACCCCGCGCACACCGGCGGCGGAGCATCTCTTGCCGTTGCGGCTAAACGAGCGTTTACCGTCCTCCGCGCTCAATCCCATATCAAGCACGCGGCCGTCGCCCTCGAGCCTCAGCTCGATCTTGCACGAGCCCACGCCGTCATGGACGAGCTCGGCTGCGGTCGAATGCCTAAACGAGGCGCCGCTCGTCAGCAGCTGCAGCGCCTCTATGAGATTGGTCTTTCCCGCCGCGTTGGGTCCCGCAAGTATCGTCACGCCCTCGTCCAGGGCAAGGTGATAGCTATCGAAGCTGCGGTAGTGTGCGACGGAAAGATCGCGGGCGAACATGGTCATGGCGCAGTGCTAGATGCGGACCGGCATGACCAGGTACAGGTAGTTGATCTTGTCGTAGGACTTGAAGATGCCCGCTTGCGAGTAGCCCTTGAGCTCCAGCGTGATCTCCTTCTCCTTGGATAGGGCATTGAGGCAGCCGAAGATGTAGTGGTAGTTGAAGGCGATGGTACCCGACTCGCCCTCGGCCTCGACATCGATCGTCTCCTGCGCAAGGTCCTGGTCATTGGAAATGGAGGACAGGCCCATCTGCCCGTTCTCGACATCGATCTCGAACTTGACGGCGGGGTTGGCGCTCGCGATAACGGCCACGCGCTTGAGGGCGGCGTTAAAGGCGGCGACGTCGATCTTGACGCTCGTCACGCACGAATCGGGGATGAGCTGCTTGTAGTTGGGGTACACGCCCTCGATGCGGCGCGAAACGTAGGTGGTGTTGCCGGCCTCGAAGACAACCTGGGTGTCGGTAGCCCCGATCATGATGGTCGCCTGGCTGGCCATGATGTTCAGCGCGTCGTTAAAGGCGTCAGCCGGAACGTTGAGCTCAAAGGAGCCCTCGAGGGTCGAGGTCTCGACCTGCGTGTCGCACACGGCCAAGCGGAAGGAATCGGTCGCCACCAGGCGTACGGTGTTGTTCTCGACCTTCATGTGCACGCCGCCCAGGATGGGGCGAGCCTTGTCGGTCGAGGTGACGCGCCACACGCGGCCGACCATCTCGGACAAGATATCGGTCGGCAGTTCCACGGCGCTCTCGATGGCATAGGCCGGAAACTCGGGGAAATCATTAGCATCGAGCGTGTTCAGCCTAAAAGAGCTCTTCTCGCAACCAATCAGCACCTGGCGCTCGGACAGCTCAAAGGTGACCGGGGCATCGGGGAGGGTCTTGGTGATATTGGAGAGCATCTTACAGGGGATAACCATCTCGCCCTCTTCTTCGACATGTGCCGCGATGCGATGACGGATCGAGATGGTGTAGTTAGAGGTCTGGAATTCCAAGATGCCGTCTTGGGCCTTAACGAGCACGCCCGACAGGATGGGAAGGGTGGATGCCGAAGCGACACCCTTCATAACGACGCCGATGGCTTGTGTAAGCGAGCTCTGGCTGACGGTGAACTTCATCTTTTAATACCTTTCTATAGATATAAATATCTTAATAATAGTAATAGCACTGACGAAACTGTTGATTACTCCCAAAGACGCAGGTCAGACCCAGAAAGAGAATCGACAGCAACCTGTGTGCAACGGGGGTGGTTTTCCACGTTCAAAACCTGCGCAAAACTTTTCATCACCGCGGGTTGGGTTTTAGACACCTTATGCCCGTGGTTTCGACAAGTTTTCAACAGGTGTCTCTATTTCCCTACGAGCGCAGTGTAATTTTATCGCGCAGCGACTTGAGGTCTTCGGTGACGGTGCGGTCTTCCTGGATCATCTTCTGGACCTTTTTGTAGCTCGTACTGACGGTCGAGTGGTTGCGGTTGCCAAATTCGGCGCCCACCGCCGTGGTCGTCATCTCGCACATCTCGATGGCCAGGTAGATAGCGATATGGCGTGCTTTGGCGATATTGGCGTTGCGACGCGGGCCGATGAGCTCCTCGTGCGTCACGCCGTACTGCTCTTCGATGACGGACTGAACCGTCTGGACGTTGATCTTTTTGGCCGATGTGTCGAAGTACTGGCTGGCGATGGCGTCGATATCGTCAAAGGTGAGCTCCCCGCCCTCGCGCTCGCGGTCGCCCGCCTCGCCGGCGCAGCGCTCGCAAAAGCTCTCGAGTTCGCGGATGTTGGTGCCCGAGACCTCGGCCATGTGTTTAAAGTGCTCGTCGGTCAGGTGCCCGCCGTCGCCCCCATAGGCCGCCAGCAGCGAGTCGTCGCCTGCCTCGGGAGCGGCGACGATGGTGTTCTCGTAATAGCGCTGCAAGATCTTGTATTTCATCTCGTAGCTGGGCTCTGCGACCAGGCAGAGCATGCCGGCGTTGAAGCGGCTGGTCAGACGCTCGTCCATGCTCAGGTCCTTGGGGGCGCGGTCTGCCGCGATGACGACCTTCTTGTTGTTGCGGATAAACTCGTCCATGAGCTGGAAAAAGTAGTCCACGCTCGCGCGCTTGCCGATGATGTTTTGGATGTCATCGATGATGAGCACGTCCACGCCGTGGTACGCCTGCATGATGGGGGCGTTGCTCTTCTTTTGGCGGTCGAACTCGGTCATCAGGTCGTCCAGATATGCCTGGGAGTTGGCATACTTGACCTTGATCTCGGGCGACCTTTCGGCGAGCTCGTTTTTGATGGCCAGCAACAGGTGCGTCTTGCCCAGGCCCGATTTGCCGTAGATGAACAGTGATGTGCATGTGCCGCGCTCGTCCGCGAGGGCGGCAAACTTGAGTGCCGAGCGATAGGCATGGCTGTTCTCGGGGCCGTAGACAAAGTTCTCAAAGGTGAATTTTGAGTTCGCGGCGAGTGGGGCTCCATCCGTATTCTGCTCGGCCGGCACGGTCGGCGCTGGCATGGGTGAAGCGGGGGCCGCAGCTTGCGTGGATTTAGTCGGCGCTCCGCCTTTCATCTGGTTCATCATGCGACGAAAATCATCGGCCGAGAGCGTGTTCTTGATTGCAATGCCCGAA
>USHT01000131.1 GCA_900554455.1 uncultured Collinsella sp. | reverse complement strand
AGCTCGTTGATAAAGTACTCGAGGTCCCGGTCGGATGCGTTGATGCAGGTTAGATAGGTGTTGAGCGCGCTATTGGCGCCCTCGCTGGCTCCCTCGACCCAATAGTTTGTCAGCTCCTCGGCGGGAACGGTGCCATAGTCGTAGCCGCCGTGATTTTGCATCGTGACGTCAAAGATGAACTGCGGGGCTTCGTCGGTTCTAAGCAGGTCGAGTATCTTGTCGTAGGTGGCGTAGTCGCATACGCCGGCATGGTAACAGGGCGCACCTTCGAAATCGCCGATTGAAAGAAAGTCTCCAAAGCCCAGCTGCTGATAGATTTTATCTCGATGGTAGTTGACGGGGTTTTGCGGGTGCATAGCGGTAGCGGTATACCCAAGCTCCTTAAGGTCCTTTGCCAGGCTGTTGACGCCATTCATCTGATATAGCTGATAGGGGATTTTGCCTAATCCGACAAAGGCCGTTGTCGCTCCGGTCAAAAATTCGAATTCGGAGTTTGCCGTTCCGCCACCGGTGACCGAAGCGAGCATGGTGCCGCGAACAAGTGTGTCGGGAAGCGAGTTGTAGAATGCGGGGCCGGTGTACCCGGCCGCCTGGAGCTGCTCAAAGCACGAAAGGTCGCTAAAACTCTCGTTCATGACGGCAACAATCGTCGGCTTGATTTCATTGAACTGGGCAACGGCCGCCGCGCGCTGCTCGCTCGAGCCATACGTGCTGTCGTAGGCGGCGGCGAGCTCCTGCTCGATGCTCTGCGCCTCATCGGGCGTATAGTCTTCGGGCTTCTCAATGGGCAACTCGTTGACCATTTCGGTGAACGAAGTGATAAAACCCTGAGACGCATACGTGGTGATGGGCTGCCAACGGTCAAATCCAAAATTCAGCGCCTGCTCCAAGTCGATGCTGGAAAAGCCCGAGAGCCCCACAACGGTCACTAGCAGAAAAGCGCAGAGGTTAGCGGCGATTGCGGGGAAGACATGGGTGGGCGTACGGAGCTTTCGCGGTCGGATAAGCGAAAGAAGCCCCAGGGAAATCTCCAGCAGGGCGAGAGAGGTTACGATTCCGGCGGTAAAGGTAAACTCGTATCCCTCGCTCACTTCCATTGCGGTGCCAAGGGCCAAGATATCGCTTGGCAGGATGGCCTCGCCTTTAAACGTTATGACGAAGTGCTCGGCAATGCCAAGGATGCAACAGGCGACGGGCACGAGGGCCATGACGCCTCCATGACGCTGTCCCAGCAAATAAAGGGAGAGCAGAACCGTCGCGAGCAGCCCGACGGAAAACCCGAATGAGTTGGCGGGAATGCGATAGAACGTTTCGTTACAGGCAATTTCGAGTGAAACGAACGAGAGCGCTGAAACAGCGGCGATGACAAGGATGTCACGGCAAATACAGGCAACCGTTCCCGTCGCAAGATCGGTTTGGTCGATAAGTCCCGAAACCAAGGGCTCGACAAGAAGTATGACGGCGGTAGCACCGAGCGCCGAATAAGAAAGGACCCATAGGGAATTGTCCTCATTTACGAGCAATTGATTCGTAATCCATGCAGCTACCATGCCGAGCGGGATGAGGAGCGTCGCGCACCAAAAGACGCGGGCAATGGGCGGCTTTTCATTGTGTTTGATTGAAAAATATACGCGCACCACGACGATGGCCACGATAAGGACGGCGATGAATATGGGCAGATTGGCCATGTCGCTCGAAGTGATTTCAAGGGGGATATCTTCGGTCATGGACGTTCCTCTGTTACGGCAAATTAAGTTCAGTATTAGATTACTGTAACCTTTCCACGGCATTTCGAGAAACAAAGCACCCGATACGCAACGCTAAAGGTCTGCGAATCTTGTATTACGAACATCTGTGCGCGTCGAGTGCGCTAAACTCATCGGCAGTATGATTCGATGCAATAGGAGGCAAGGAGCTTCCATGTCTGATTCTTCTATCGTTATTCGCGGCGCTCGTGAGCACAACCTCCGTGATATCGATGTTTCCATTCCGCGTGACCAACTCGTGGTCATTACCGGCCTTTCTGGCTCGGGCAAGAGTTCGCTGGCGCTGGGGGTTCTTTATGCCGAGGGCTCGCGTCGCTACTTGGAAGCACTCAGCACCTATACCCGCCGTCGCCTAACGCAGGCCGAGCACGCCCAGGTGGACGAGGTGCTGCACGTGCCGGCGGCGCTCGCATTGCATCAGCGCCCCAGCGTGCCGGGCGTGCGTTCCACCTTTGGCACCATGACCGAGCTCAACAATAGCCTGCGTCTACTCTTTAGCCGCTGCGCCCATCACGTGTGCCCGCATTGCGGGGCGCGTGTGGAGCCGAGCCTTAACGTGGCTGCGGGCCTGTCGCTCACGTGCCCCGCATGCGGCCGCGAGTTCTACGCGCCGGGTGCCGAGGACCTTGCCTTTAACAGCGGCGGTGCGTGCTCTACCTGCGGCGGCACTGGTGTCATGCGCGAGGTGGACGAGGCGAGCCTGGTGCCCGACGAATCAAAGACCATCAACGAAGGCGCGGTGCTTCCCTGGGGTACGCTCATGTGGGATCTGATGAAGCAGGTAGCCGGCGAGATGGGCGTGCGCACCGACGTGCCGTTTAACCAGCTCACGCCTCAAGAGCGCGACATCGTGTTCCATGGCCCGGCGGTTAAGAAGCACATTCTCTACGTTCCCAAAAACGGCGAGGGCGCCACGCCGCTCGACTTCACCTATTACAACGCCGTCTATACCGTCGAGAATGCGCTCGCCAAGGTCAAGGACGATAAGGGCTTAAAACGCGTTGCGCGCTTTTTGCGCGAGGGAGCATGCCGCGATTGCGGTGGCACGCGTCTCTCCGAGGCGGCACGCCAGCCCCAGGTGCGCGGTATCAATCTGGCGCAAGCGGCGGCCATGACGCTGGGTGAGGCGATTGAGTGGGTGCGCGGGGTGCCTGCATCCTTGCCGACCGAGATGCAGCCCATGGCGACGGATATCTGCGATTCGTTTTTGGGTGCGGCCCGTCGCCTGGTCGATTTGGGCCTCGATTATCTTTCGCTCGATCGTGCTGGTGTCACGCTCTCCACGGGTGAGCGTCAGCGCGTACAGCTCGCTCGCGTGGTGCGCAACCGATCGACGGGCGTGCTCTATGTGCTGGACGAGCCCTCGATTGGCCTGCATCCTGCCAATGTCGACGGCTTGGTGAGCGTGATGCGCGATCTGGTGGATGACGGCAACACCGTGGTTGTTGTCGACCACGATACGCGCGTACTGGCGGAAGCCGACTATTTGGTCGAGATGGGCCCCGTTGCCGGAGCGGGCGGCGGTAACGTGATCGCTGCCGGTACGGTAGACGAGGTCGAACAATCGCAGGGCAGCCGCATCGCCCCGTTTTTGCGCGCAGAATCCAAGCGCTTGCGTCCGCAGGTGGCTGACGACGAGATGTTCGATCAGGGCCATATCCGCATGGCGACCGATGCCATCCATACCGTCAAACCGCTCGAAGTCGATATCCCGCGCGGCCGCTTGGTCGCGGTTACGGGCGTTTCGGGCTCGGGCAAGACGACGCTGGTGCTCGAGACGCTCATTCCGGCACTCAAGGCGCAGGCAGATGGCGCGCGCCTGCCAGAACACGTGCGTTGGGTCGATGCCGAGGGTATCGCCCGTGCCAACCTGATTGATGCCACGCCCATCGGCGCCAACGTGCGCTCGACGGTGGCGACTTATGCCGACATCCATGATGAGCTGCGCCGCGCCTTCGCCCGTACGCCCGAGGCCAAGGCAGCCGGCTACAAGGCGGGTGCCTTTAGCTACAACACTGGCGCCTTGCGCTGCCCTACGTGCGATGGCACGGGCTCGATATCGCTCGACGTGCAGTTTTTGCCCGACGTCGAGATCGTCTGCCCGGCATGTCGCGGTTCGCGTTATGCAGACGCGGCTTCGCATATCCATCGCGAGGGCAAGGACGGGAGCTTGCTTACGTTGCCGCAGCTCATGGATATGAGTGTGGATGAGGCCATCGACGCCACACTGGGACTCAAGAAAGTTCAGGTGCGTTTACAGACCTTGCACGACCTGGGCTTGGGTTATCTCACGCTTGGTGAGCCCACGCCGGCGCTTTCGGGCGGCGAGGCGCAACGCCTTAAGCTTGCGAGCGAGATGGGCCGCGTGCAGGACGATGCCGTATTCGTATTCGACGAGCCCACGATTGGCCTGCATCCGCTCGATGTTCAGGTGTTGCTAAGTGTGTTTGATGGCCTTGTTGCCAAGGGTGCCACGGTTATCGTGATCGAGCACGACCTCGACCTTATCCGTAACGCCGATTACGTGATCGACATGGGCCCGGGCGGTGGCGAC